>JACPAJ010000149.1 GCA_016180865.1 Deltaproteobacteria bacterium | reverse complement strand
TTTGCCAGCAGCCGGATATCCGATAATACGCCTCATGCAAAAAATAGCTTTGGCGATGCCAAAATTGGGGCTGTCCGGCGGCAGGACCCGAAGCCTAAAGCAAAGGTCGCCTAAAAGGTATTATGTCGAGTTCGGCTGAGGGGACTCAATCGTGTTGCCTAGCATACATAACATGTTGACACAGGCTGATGGGCTGATGTACACTGCATTCCAATAAATTAAGGAGAATATTTATGAAACGTTTTATCATCTGCATGCTATTGGCGGCAATCGCGGGCTGTTCTGCAACGCCCATGCGCCGCGCGTTTAAAGAAGGGTGGCGCGATGCTAATATTACATCGAAAGTCAAATGGAAACTTACGAGCGATAAGCTTGTAAAAGCGCACAATCTTGATGTCGATACTTGGCGCGGAGTTGTCACTATAACAGGAAGAGCCACAAGCGAAGAGGAAAAGGCAAAGGCCGGAACGCTGGCTCAGAGCGTAAAAAAAGTTAAAGAGGTTAGAAATTTGATAGATGTGGTCGGAGCCGATTCCGTTCCGCAAAAGGTTGTGAGAGAGAACATTCCGTTTTCAAAGCCCGCCGGGAAATTCGCAAAACCGGAAGAGATAGCTCTTCCGACTATCGATACGAATAAGAAACCGGCGACTATCGGCGAAACCGAGCTTACGGAAGAAAATAAAGCTCTTGCCACAGTGACGGAAGATCCTGTTGAACAGAGCAGCGATGCCGCTGTTTCCAGCACGCCCGTTGACAAAGATGTCACGCTTCAGGCCGAACAGGAGCTGAAAGAACTAAAAGCAAAGAAGAAATGATAGATGTTAAAATCTTCTGTTTCAAAACTCTTCAATATTAAATATCCCATCATCCAAGGCGGAATGGCGCATGTGTCGCGCGCGGAGCTTGCTGCTGCAGTCTCCAATGCAGGCGGTCTGGGGCTGTTAGGCTCTTCCTCAATGACGCCTGAAGAATTAAAAGAGGAAATTCAGCAGACGCGGAAATTAACTTCCAAACCCTTCGGCGTCAATATTGCAATTATGAGCCCTGAGCCTGAGGCAAAGGTTGATATCTGCATAAACGGAAAAGTTGGAATCGTTTTTACCGCGGCGGGAAATCCAAAACTTTACACCAAAAAACTGAAAGATGCCGGAATTAAAGTCGCTCATGTCGTGCCGAGCGCGCGCCTGGCGGAGAAAGCGGTTCAGGCGGGAGTCGATGCGGTTGTTTGCGAAGGGTTTGAAGCCGGCGGCCATGATGGGATAGAAGAGCTGACTACGCTGACGCTTGTGCCGCTTGTGCGGCGCGCGGTTGGAAATCTTCCGCTGATGGCGGCCGGCGGAATTTCGGCAGGCAGCCAGATTGCGGCGGCGCTTGCCCTTGGAGCGGATGGCGTGCAGATAGGGACGCTTTTTATAGCGACAAAAGAATGCAGCGCGCATTCTTTGTTTAAACAGAAAATTATCGAAGCAAATGAAACCGGAACAGTATTTGTGGCCCGAAAATACAGGCCGCAGAGAATTTTGCGCAATCCGTTCGCCGAAAAGATTGCGGAGCTTGATGCAAAAGGGGCTTCGGCGGACGAAATCCGGAACGCATATGGGCCGGAGAGGGGAAGAAAGGGCGCAATCGAAGGCGACTGGGAAAACGGGTACTTTAACTGCGGACAGGGCGCGGCGCTTATTACGGAAATAAAAAGCATTGCGGAAGTGATGGAAAGTTTGGTAAGTGGGGTTAGAAATGGGGCTAAACTGGTGTCATTGCGAGGAATGAAATGACGAAGCAATCCCCCGCGGGAGATTGCTTCGCTTTGCTCGCAATGACATTAAATTTTATGAAAAAAATATTATTAATCTGCGTTGTGTATCTTATTTCCGCAACGGCCGTTGCTAAAAAGAGCACATATATTTATACCGACCACCGTTTTAATTTTGTAAAGCTTGAGGCGATGGATAAAGACGAGCTGAAAAAGCTGGAAGTGAATCATCCGCTTATTGTTTCTCAGGAACAAGTGAGATCGATTTTAAAAGAAATCAAGCTCTCCCGTACGTTTGTTGTTAAAAAAGAGACCGAAACTCAGGATATATTCGACGAAAGCGCCGTAAGTTTTATCGCCCCGAAGCTTGTCGAGGCGCTTTCGATGGCAACGGATAAAGACAAAATAACCGTTTCATATTTAACAAAGGATCCGAAATTTGTTTTGAGAGACGACCGCCTGACCATTGTAACAGTCTGGGCGCATGTAAATGAACTTCATTTTGAATTTCAAAAGCTTCTTGCAAAACTTGAAGGAGATTATGACAAGCGCGGCGATTTTTCAAGAATCATAGCCCGTTCCAGAGGCCTTCGCGTATCGCTCGCCGTCCGCGACGGACAGGCGTACGGCCGCGGAACGGATGAGCTTGTGGTCGATTTGAACCATGATTTTGCAAAAGCAGCAGCTGAGACGGCCGATGCGTCCGAAGGAGCCTCATCGAATGAAACAATAAAAGAGATTATTGTAACAACACCGCCTATCACCGCCAAAGAACGTCTGAAAGAACTCGAACAGCTCAAAGAAGACGGACTTATCACGGAAAAAGAGTACAAGAAAAAACGGAAAGATATATTAAAGGGATTATAATGCTATATCCGCTTAACTTTTACGGCGCAGGGGCCTTTTTGGCCTTGGCCGACTTCAAATTCGACCTTGTCGCCTTGCTTCGTTAAAAAACTTCACTGTTCCTTGTGCCATAAAATGTTCTCCTTTGTTGGCGTCTTCTATATACCCATTAAGAAATATAATCAATACCTATTATAATATCTCCAGCTTCTTTGGATAGCCTGCAAGAATTTCGCAGCCATTTTTAGTCACGTAAACAAGATCTTCGATTCTTACGCCGCCGATTCCTTTATAATAAAGGCCGGGTTCGACGCTTGTTACATTGCCGGCTTCCAAAATGCAGTCTTTTGCCGCTATAAACGGGGGTAATTCGTGGATATCAAGCCCTATTCCGTGGCCTGTGCCGTGAATAAATCCCTGATGCCGGCCGTTTAGCAGGCCTGTTTTATAGCCGTGCGAATCGAAAAATTTAAGCACCTTTTCATGAACAATTCTTCCGTTTACGCCGTGTCTTATCGATTTTATCGCCATCTCCTGGCCCTGCAGCACGGTGCTATACAGCTTTTTTAATTCGGGAGTTGCTTTTCCCCGGCAGAAAGTGCGCGTCGCATCGCCCCAGAGGAGAGATTTTTGCGAACTTCCGAATATATCGACAACTATAGATTTGAAAGGCCGGATTGGTCCGCTGCCTACGCAATGCGGGTCGATTGCATCATCGCCGCAGGCAATGATAAGCCCTTCTTTAAGGTCATAGCCTAAGCGGATTGCTTCTATTTGGACGAGTTCTTTTAAAAATTCCGATGTTACGGTTTTGCCCTTGAAAAGCAATTTATTGCCGCTGATGCGCGTTTTTACAAGGGTTTTTTCCACAAGGGCGATTAATTTAAAAGTATTCTTTTGCACTTCAACCATCATTGATTTTTCCCGAGCCCCTTTTTTGGATTTTTCAGGAAAAAAAGGCGAAGGGGCAATCACCAGCTTATATTTTTTGGCTCTGAATTTTTCCGCAAGCGAAAGCGGAAAGCTTCCCGGGACTTCAAGAATTTTCGCGCCAAGTTTTTTAAAAATAGCATCCATTATATTCGCGACATCGGGCGGATTTCCCTTTCTGATTTCCACGTTATTTTTGTAATCGGATGCGAGCAGCACCTTGTCCACATGCGCCTGTTTTTTTGCGCGGCCGAATTCCAGCACATCCACGACCAGATATTTTTTTCTTTTAAATTCAACAAAAGCCACAGGGTCGTGGCTCATAAATTTTGCCGCGAAATATAGATCGGTATTTTTCAGCGGGTTGTCATAAATAAAGCGGGCGATGGTCATTGTTTGGTTCTCCTTGTATTTTGTTGCCTTTGTAAAAATTTCACTATAATAAATAAAAACATATGTCTAATGAAAAAGGGGGTAGCGATGCAATTATCTGAAAGAGCGGCGATTGTTTCTGCAATCGTTGACGGAAACTTTCATGTTTATCCGGCCGGGAAATTAATGGAGCTGATAAAAAAAGCGTGCTCCGGCGACAGGCTTGATGCCGATTTCGACAGAGCTAAAACCGTCGAAAAAATAAAAAAGATTTCGCTGTCTCAGTTCGATGCCGATACAAAAGCGATTCTGGAAGATGATTTAGCCGCGCTTTGCAAAATTTTGGCTGAAATGGACGCGGAGTATGATTTTGAGGGCGAAATCGAAGCGATAACTTCCAAGCTGCCTCCGCTGGCCGATTTATATTTCGGCATTAAAAATTTTAAAAGCGAGCCGGTTAAGATGGTCGGATATTATTTTGAAGGATACAACGATCTGTATAAAAACAGCGATTGGTATGCCTTTAATGTCGATCCGGTGGAATCCGCTCAAATGAAAGTTCCTGTAGCCACATATTATAAACGCAGCTGGATTATGCCGTTTTCAACTCCTCACTCGATAATTCATGAAAATATCCATCAGATGCAGGCGCTTTCTATAACGCCTAAAGGCGAGCATCGCTATGTGCCCTGGTTTGACGAGGGGATGGCCGATGTCGTTTCCCTGATGATGTTTTATAAAATCACAAATGACAGAAAGCGTTTTTTTAAGATTAAAAAGTTTATGAGCGAGGTTGAGGTGCTCGCAGCGAGAAAGGCCACATATGCTTACGCCTTCAGGCTTTTTGGGCGCCTCATTAACATGGCCGGCTGGCCGTTTTTCCGCGCGCTGGCTGAAATTTACGGCAAATATTATTTTGACGTCGATTTAAATGTTTTGGCGGACGGTATTATGCAGGGGTTTGAGCCGCGCGATTTAATCGGCCGGACTTATAAAGGAGCGGAAAAAAAAGCATTTGAGCGGGAATTTGCCGAAATTGAAAAAAAACATTTAAAGAGCGGGGGCGTCGAAGAAAAAGACATGGAAGTTTTAAATATTTTTGCCGTTATGCAGCCGCCGGCGGCGGTGAGCGCTGCGGAATACAGAGCCGCATTGTGGTTTAACGAGCAGGTGACAAAGTTTAGCGAAAAGCATTTGGTTAAAATTGAGCTGAATAAACTTCAGCCGGTTAAGGATTTTTCCGGTGAAGCAAGAAATAAAATAGCCGGATTTAATGAAAAGATAGTTGTGTTGGAAAAGGATATTCCAGCGGATGTAAAAGCAGGCGCCGAAGAGCTTGGGAATAAATATTTCGCCGTTAAAAGCGAGATAGGCGGTAAAGTTATCTTTGATGCGTGGTTTGGGGGGCTGCCGTTTAGGCTTGGCTGCGGCGAAATAAGGTGTGAGCTGAATTTATGACTCGAAAATTGGGCGCAACAGCGATTGTCTTTATTTTATTATTCTCCGCCTGCGGCAAAAAGCCGTCGCGCGTGGCTCATCCCAAACATTATAAGGAAACGGGTGTCGCTTCATGGTACGGCTGGCGGATGAAGGGGAGAAAGACCGCAAACGGCGAAAAATATAATCCAAAAGATATGACCGCGGCGCACAGGACGCTGCCTTTTAATACAATTGTAAAAGTAACCAATCTTGAAAACGGCAAAACTTGCAAAGTTCGCATAAACGACCGCGGTCCCGCAAAGTGGACGCATAGAATCATCGACCTTTCAAAGGCGGCGGCGGATGATCTTGACTACATAAAGAAGGGCGTTGCCCGCGTAAAAATAGAGACCGTCCGCTGAATTTGTCAGAAATCTCTTGCATTGTTTAAATCTGGAGGTACATTTCCAAAACTTATGGGCGTGAAATTACTTAGTCTTCGCTGGATTCTAATTTTCCTTTTCTTGATTTGTTTTTTGGCGCACGGCGCGGAGGCTTCCGAAAATATTGTCATAGGCCGGAAGGCAATTATTGAGCGTATAATCGTGTCGGCGCCGGAAGCCTTGATAGCTAAGGAAGAGCTTGGAATTGCAGAAGCGTCCGTGCTTTCATCAAAATCCGTTTTTGATACGAATTTGGATCTTGGCGCGGACCACACGTACGACAAATCAAAAAGAAGCTCCACTTTTTTCGGCACAAGGCAGGACACGACAAACTGGAACATAGGATTATCAAAAGGCTTTCAGAGCGGAACCAGGACATCTATCGACTGGTCCAACCAGAGGATAAGGCTTTTCGGCGTTCCAACGATAAACGGAGCCAATATTTTTCCGACCGAGCCGACATATGAATCGACGGTCAGTTTTTCGGTTACTCAGCCTCTTTTAAAGAATTTCGCAGGCAAAGTTGACAGGGCGTCCGTCGATTCGGCGAAACATGCCTTGGAAGGGGCGGATAGGCTCACAAAGCACAAGATGAATACAATCGCATATCGTGCGCTGCTTGCCTACTGGCAGCTGGCGATTGCATATAATAATGTTGCTGCATGGAAACTGGCAGTGCTTGACGCGCAGAAATTTTATTATCCTGGGAGCAAACCAAATACTTGGAAGGCTTATAAAGACGCAAAGACCGCCGGTGAATTTTTCAGTCAAGCGCACAATGACAATTTAACTTCCCCTTTTGATAAATCCACCTTTACCTTTGATCACTGGGCAGGCGCGATGGCGCGTACCGCTTATCACGCGGGAACCTATACTCCCGACGGCGTCGCGCGGCTGATTAGCAATCTTTCCGGCGCGGAAGCGGAATCTGGACAGCCGCTCGCGGATGTTATGATTCAGGCGGACGGCGAAACGCAGTTATGGAATCGGTATGAAACTAACGTGATAATTAAGTCGGGTAAAATCACCTTCCCAATCAATCAGACTTGCGTCATTTCGTACGGTAATGGGGTAAAGGTTAAACTGCCGTCAAAATTCCAATCAATGGATGCCTCAACCGGCGAAAAAGAGCTTTACGAGGCATCGCAAACAGTTCAGTAATGAAGGAAGCGTTAGAGATTGACAATAGTACAAAATAATTATATTATAGATAATATAATATATGCAGCATATGCTAGATTTGATTCAAATCTTAATATTCCACTTACCTTAGATTGATCAAACCCAGAATCAACATCATGCCAAAACTTAATCTTCTGCTCTCCCAACTGCCAACACAAAAACTTACCCTCCATTAACCCTTCACCTTCTC
Source organism: Deltaproteobacteria bacterium (assembly GCA_016180865.1). Taxonomy (GTDB): domain Bacteria; phylum UBA10199; class UBA10199; family 1-14-0-20-49-13; genus JACPAJ01. The sequence continues at coordinate 218 of JACPAJ010000149.1, read as the reverse complement.
AGCCAATCTTATCGCCCTTCTCTTCTGGGCCTCGGTATTTCTTCGTCTATCTTCATCACTCTCAAGTATGAGTCCCGGGATATCAGTCGGTCTGCCATTCTTGTCCAGTGCAACCATAGTTACGTAGGCAGACCCAACGTTTACCCTTACGCCGTCTTTGAGTCTCTCCGTCTCTATCCTCACCCCAACCTCCATAGAGGTCCTGCCAACATAATTTA
>JACPAJ010000148.1 GCA_016180865.1 Deltaproteobacteria bacterium | reverse complement strand
GACAATATAAGGAGAAATATGATTCCTATGACCGTCCAGAGCATTTGAAACCACACAAGCTTCAAATTTCCGGCTTCGCCCCATACATTCAGCGCGCTGTAAAGATTTATCAGGCCGATGACTGTCAGAACGCTCACAATGATAATCAATGCCCAGTTTACATGTTCAATCTGTTTTTTCATTTTTTTAAATAAGTTTTAATAATCTCGCCTACAACCGGAGCTGCGGCCGAGGCGCCGAAGCCTCCGTGTTCAACAATAGCCGCAACTGCAATTTTTGGGTTGTCGTAAGGCGCAAATCCCACAAACCACGCGTGGTCTTTCAACTTTTCGACTCCGCTTTTCCATGCTTCCCTCGATATAACCTGCGCGGTTCCTGTTTTTCCTGCAATTTTCAGCCCGAGCTTTTTCAGCCTGTAAGCCGTGCCGGAAGGGTTTTCAACAACGCCGATCAACCCTTCTTTGACTATTTTTACGGATTCAGGTTCGAGTATTTGATCGGCTTTAATTTCCTGCCACCTGTATGTTTCATTGCCGTTTTGGTCCACGGCCGCTGACATTATATGAGGAGTGATTTTCTTTCCGCCGTTTGCGATTGTTGCAATCATCAGCGCATTTTGAAGAGGGGAGACTGTATCATAACCCTGTCCGACCGCGATCGATAAATTTTCTCCGTCCTGCCATTTGGTGCCGTAAGTTTTTTCTTTCCATTCAGAGGTTGGAATAATTCCGGATTTTTCGGACGGAAGATCTATGCCGGTTACGTGGCCCAGTCCGAGCAGATTAGCGTATTTGGCTATTTTATCCACGCCGAGCTTTAGCCCCAGCTGATAGAAAAAGGTGTCGCAGGAAGAGGTGATGGCTGTTTTAATATCGATGAGCCCGTGGCCGCCGTCTCTCCAGCATTGATAGAATCTCTTTCCAAATCTTAAACCTCCGCCGCAATAGCTTTTGTCCTCCGCGCCGATCGATTTCTCGCTTAACCCTGCAAGGGCGGTGACGATTTTATAGGTTGACCCCGGAGGATAGGTTCCCTGAATCGTCCGGTTATAAAGAGGATGTTCCGTGTCCGAAGCGATTTCTTTCCAGTATGAGTTGCTTTCTGGCGACGAAAGCCTGTTAAGATCGATGGACGGGCTTGAGTACAAAGCCAAAATTTCCCCGTTATTAGGATCGATAGCCACGATGGCTCCGCTTTTCTTTTCAAGAAGCTCGGCAGATTTTCTTTGAAGCTCCGCATCTATTGTAAGCACAAGAGAAGAGCCGTTTGCAGGAGCTTCATGAATCAGGTTCATATCCGGCCAGATAACTTCCCGGCCAATGGCGTTCACAACTTTCTGGTCGAAGCCGTCCTCGCCGCGCAATACCTTATCCCAGTTTTCTTCCACTCCGCCTATGCCGATAAAATCCCCCATTCGATAAGAATCGTCTCCGCGGTCTTCATATTTTTTAAGCCGGTTTGCGTCTATTTCCCTGAGATAGCCAAGGAAATGCGAATAAGCCTTTGAATCGGAATATGTTCTTGCGTAGCGCATCTGCAATTCAACTCCGCGGAGATCATAGGCGTCTGTTTCATCATACCACGGTGTTTTATTAGCGCGAATTGCCGCCACCTCCGCTTCGCTGATGTCCGATTTAATTATCACCGGCTGATAGCTCGGAAGATTTTTAGCTTTTGCGATGCGCGCTTCGACCTCCGATTCATCAAGGCCGAGCATTAAAGAGAGGCTGCCGATTGTTTTCTGCCTGTCGCGCACATACTGGGGTATCACAGTCGCATCGAATGCCGGCCTGTTATCGACAAGGCTTATATTGTTGCGGTCGTATATAATTCCCCTCAAAGCGGGAATCTTCTGCTCTTTGATTGAATTTTGCTCAGAGAAAAAATAATAGCTGGGTCCTTTAATAACCTGCAGATAGTAAAGCCTTGCTATTATAATGATGAAAACAGCGGAGATTATCCATGTGAGATATTTAAAGCGGCTGCTGATATCGTGCGTATATTCGCTTGTAAGTTCCATAAAAGCTTTTCTATCGGAGAACCAGTCCGGACGGCCTTACAATCTTTTCCCACGTTAAATTAAGATATTCTCTAAAAATCGGAATTACAGCCAGGCCCAAAACGGCGTTAAAAACCGATTGCGGAATAAAGTTCCAGAAAGCCGTAAGCATAAAAACATGATTTTTATATATGAGCGAGATGATGCCGGCCTTCAAACTTATAGCAAGAGCGCTTGCTACGGTGACCCACACAAACCTTGCAAGGTGTGACTGCAGGTATATGGTCGATGTTGCCGCGCGTATTGCCGCAAGAGTTGCAATGTAGGTTACAGTAAAGACGCCGAAAGGGGCGGCTGAAACAGCATCTGCAATGAAACCGATTAAAATAACCGGTATCAGTGCTTCACGCCATTCCTTTAAAAACCCAAATGCCATAATCGTTAAAAAAATAATGTCGATATGAAGGTTATGACCCGGGAAGCTTTTCAGCAAAGTGGTTTCAGCCAAGAGCCATGCGATTGTCCATATAATGATAAGCAGATAATATCTCATTTTATTATTACAGAGACTTCCTTTGCTTCCATTAAATCGACGAAAGGGACTACTTCCGCCTTCTTAAACAGGCCCGTTGTTGAATTTTCGGCATTATGAATCGTCCCTACCGGTATTCCGGCGGGAAAAAGCTTGTCAAGCCCGCTGGTAATGACAACATCCCCGTTTCTTATATCGCTTGTCTTCCGGAGGTATTCTAACCGGCTCAGCGAGTAGAACGGCCTCAATGAGCTGCCGTATGAAGTTCCCACGAGCAGCGCTCTTCCGCCGGACCGTTCCACATAAACATCAACTGCGCTGTTTGGATCGGAAATCAGAAAAACGCTTGATTGATTTGCGCCGATCTGCCCGATTCTTCCGACAAGACCCCCGGGGCCCAAAACCACCATGTTTTTTGCGATGCCGTCGGCATGGCCTTTATCTATAGTAAGCGTTTTGAATTCCGTCAAAACATTGGATGCAATAACATGAGCTCCAACGGATTTAACATTGATCGAATGCGCCATATTGAGAAGTTCATGCAGATTTTTGTTTTCTTTTCCGATTTCTTCAAGTTCTATGAGCGACTGGTTTGCATTTGCGAGAGCTTTTTTTAGGATTTCATTTTCCTTCGCCGCCTTGGTTATCGCGATATAATGATTCCATGCATTTTTTACAAAGTTGGACGAGAATGTTATCAATTTCTGAGGCGGCGTGATAACCGTCAAAACTATCTGCCGATACCAGTGGACGCGCTCGAAATTCGGGAATGCGATAGAGGTAAAAATTATTGCCAGAAAGAGGCCCAAGATAAGAAGGGCACCCTTAATGAACTTTTGAAGCGGGGCTGTCATTTATGCAACTGTAACTGATTTATATTTGTCAAGATGGTCGAGAGCCGCTCCGGAACCCAAAACAACAGACGCCAGCGGATCTTCGGCGATTACAACCGGCAGTCCGGTCTCTTCTTTCAAAAGCGTATCGAGATTTCTGAGAAGAGCGCCGCCTCCGGATAGAACGATTCCCCGCTCGACGATATCTGCCGCAACTTCAGGCGGCGTTCTCTCAAGCGTTATTTTTACGGCTTCTACAATGGCGTTTACAGGCTCCAGAATGGCTTCCCGGACCTCTTCAGAATTTATTTCAAATGTTCTTGGAATTCCGGCGACCAGGTCTCTGCCTTTTACAACCATCGTTTTAATGTCGCCGTCTAAATAAGCGGTGCCGATCTGGATTTTTATCTGCTCGGCGGTTCGTTCTCCGATAAGCATATTGTATTTGCGTTTTAAATAATAGACGATTGCTTCATCCATTTTATCGCCGGCAACTCTGATCGATTTTGCGAAAACGATTCCGCCTAAAGAAATAACCGCGACTTCGGTTGTGCCGCCGCCGATATCGACAATCATGTTTCCGGTCGGCTCCATAATCGGCAGTCCCGAACCGATGGCCGCAGCCATAGGCTCTTCGATAAGGAATACTTCTCTTCCCCCTGCGGATTCGGCAGATTCGCGCACGGCGCGTTTTTCAACCTCCGTAACGCCGGATGGAATGCAAATAATTATTCTGGGCCGGATAAGCGATTTTCTGTTGTGCGCTTTTCTGATAAAATATCTGAGCATCGCTTCCGTCACTTCAAAGTCGGCAATAACTCCGTCTTTCATCGGCCTTATGGCTTCAATTGAGCCCGGCGTTCTTCCGACCATTTCTTTGGCCTCGTGGCCGACGGCTATAACCCGCCTGATGCCTCTGCTGTCTTTTTGCACCGCCACTACGCTCGGCTCAGAAGCTATTATCCCTTTGCCTTTGCCGTAAACAAGCGTATTGGCCGTGCCCAAATCTATTGCCAAATCGTTTGAAAACAGGCCTATAATCGGATCAAGAAGCATAAAATATTCCTCCAATTTTTACTGTGTGGACTCTAGAACCCATCTCATAAATAGTTCCGTCTGCAATTTTGGATTTTTGGCTGCGACTTCGTCGGATTTCGCAAAAAGTGCTCGACGTAGCTACAGCTACGCCTCCGCGCTTTTTGCTCATCCTCCTTGTCTCGCTCAAAAATCCAAAATTTCGCTTTCGTCATATTTACGAGATGGGTTCTAGTAACAAATGGTTTGGCTATTGGCAAG
>JACPAJ010000147.1 GCA_016180865.1 Deltaproteobacteria bacterium | reverse complement strand
CCACCCCCGCCATTCTTGACAGGCGCTTCTTCCGGAGCAACTTCAACTTTCGGCGGAACCTGAACCCCGTTCTGTAAAGCAACCTGATTTCCCACCGCAGCGCTTTGTTCGGCCGGCAACGAGGTTTCTGCAACTGTAGCTGCCGGCTCCTGAACAGCTGGTTCTTGGCCAACCGGCTCTTGATCTGCCAGACCATCCGGCGGAGGCACTTCAACCGGTTCCGGAACAAGTATTGCCGCATCAAAATCATTGAGCGAAATTTCCTCTATAACATCCGAACGAGAACCATCAAGCAAAAGCCTTCTGTATTTCCCATCGAGTTTTAGCTTATATGCCGTGGTTTCGTCGCTTGGACTTGTGTAGTAGTTTGGCGGTTTCAATAGAATTAGCCCGTTGGAAAACTTTCGGGCGAATATTCTTGTTATTGGATGAATTCCTTCAATTAAACGCACATCGTCAACCCAAATGCCGCCTGTCGCATTATTTGAAAATCTTATAGAAAGGCCCGATGATTCCGATATATTGCCTGTTTTAAAAACCATATCGATCGGCAGCCAGCCGTTAGTTCCAGGCGGAATCACGGTTAAAATTTCTAGCTCATTTTTTGCATCTGTATTTGTGACATATAAACTTGCCGCCTCATGATTGATATACGAAGCCCCTTTGAGATCATTTGTCTTGATATATGCTCTTATTGTATAATCGGTGTTCGATTTTAATTTGAAGAGTGATTGTTGTATGCCGGCACTATATTTTCCAACAGCTTTTTTCTCCATATAAAATGAATTTTGCCCGTCTTTAAAATTTTCAGGGTCGATCTTGTAGGAAATACTGTCGCCATAGGCTGTCCATGGCACTGGAATTGCATTTGCTTTTACAAAAACCTCAAATGAAGAATTTTTAATCGGATTTTCTACCACAACCTCTTTTGGCAGCTCATCATATATATAATAATTTCCTATTGGCTTTCCGATGTCATAGGTCAGCGCATCAAACCAATCATTCCATGGATAAGAAGTATCATATTGATAGGTGTAAAGCGTGCATTCATTTGCCAGGAGATAATATGTTGCTAGATCGTAAATGGCCTCTTTTTCCCAAAGATCGGCATTCTCCGATTTTTTAGAATATAATTGCGAATCCAGAATAACATACTTTCCTTTTTGGCAGGCATCTTCCAGAAAACCACCAATGCGCGTAAAATAATAGGCGCTGTGCTGTTCCCAGCCAAAGGCTGGAGATTTTCCTATGCGATCTTCCACCATCGCACCGTCTGCCTCAGTATATATGGCAGGCCTGTCTATTCCGCCGTTGGTAATTATGAATTTCTGATCTCCCACAGCCGCTTTTAAATATTTTGCAAAATCGCTCATCTGCTGATCATGTGAATCAAAAGCATCCGGCATCTCAAGAAACGGCGTTTCGCCCTCAAGATAATCAAAATCGGGGTCACTAAGATACTCATCTAAAAAGAGCCCTTCCATATTCGACTCTTTAAAGACCTTATTCAAGGCATAGTCGGCCGCGTATTCTTTTAAGATCTGGCTGCCGAGATTCATCGGATACTTTCCGCTTAATTTAGAATACACAACCCTTGCCTGATATTTGAATCTTGCAGAAGCATTTTTATTCGGCCTGACGGCAAATTCATTATTATCCACGAATCCGTCTTGATTTGCGTCATTCGCATCATCCCAGCCTAAAAGCGTAAAAAAACCGTCATCATTTTTAAGATACTCTTCGCCTGCGATCGCGGGCGTGCCCATCCAGCCCTTGGTGGTTTGCAATGTAGCAGGACCCGTTCCGGAATTGCATTTTATCCTTATCCAATATAACTTGTCGCCGTTGATGTTGGTCTTGATCCAGTTCGCCGGAGGATCAAATGTTATCTTGCCGGATTGCTTGAAGCCCTTCGTGGCATCCGCAACCGGCAATGCCTGCCACATCATTTTAGACAGCACGGAATATTGAAACGATACGCCTATATCCGATGGTTTGCTGACGTTTATATTCAGCTCTTTATATTTGAACGGATGGCCGATATATAAGGCTGAACTGCTGTTCTTGCAGATATCAATATTAAAATCAGACTGGTTCTTCTGGTCTCCGTCATAATATATGCCATATACATCCGGAGTAACATCGGCAAAATTTATGCCGTCGTAATTATAAACTTTATGAAAACGGCTCTCCACTTGGGAAGAACCTTGAACCTTCATCTCCGCATATTTTTTGTCCGTAACTGTATCCTTCGCATAGTGATAGAATAGATTATCGAATGCGGCATTTTTATCTGCGACAAATTTATAAAGGTCATAATATCCAATCGGCGCGGTCTGCCGAACATATGGGAAAATCCGATAAAGGAGTTTTACGCTTGTGAGCGGGAGCCCCTCGCTTGTAAAGGGGTTCGAGACCGTTGACATGTCATAATGGCTATAAATAAAATCTCTGTAAGCATCCTGTGCCTTATCCAGCACGCCGCTGTAGAGATGGGCATACATGCGAATGCCCGGCAGATTTCTAACTTTAAGTTCTGCAGCGCCCGATTCGAACATCCAGAAGAAAAAAATTACGACAATGAGCAGACAAATGATATTTAAATATAGTTTTTTCATAAATGCCTCATTTGCGTAAATATGACGGCCCTATGCCGTTTGTAAAAGACGGACTCCCTTCTTTTAAATGAAAATTTGCCGACGGCGAATCGGCAAATTGAGGATCCTCAGCAATGCTTTCTGCATCCGGCTTAAAATTCCATTTAATCTCTCCGACAATTAATTGGGGATTTTCTTCTGAAGCCGTAGTTTTGTAATAATATTTAGTGCCGCGAATTTCCTCCGTAAACTGAGGCGTCGTTACCGGCTGCTCTGATGCCGAGTAAATATCCGTCATGCGGCGCCATATTGCAAGACTATCTGCAGCAAAAGAATACCGCATGCCAATCGGCGGAAACCATTTATCCCCGGCTTTATTGAGTACAAAACTATTATAAGTCAACTCTCCTTTCAGCGCTTTCTTTAAAAAAACCGGCGCCGAAAGAGCATCAATTTCACCTATAACATTTTCAAATCTGTTTTTATATTCACTAAAACTCCCTTTAAAGAACTGATTGCCTGTAAATTCGGTCGTATCTCCATGAACGTTGTAACCTATTCCTGCCAGTCCAAAGTTCGTAATTAAATTCTTACTGACAATATTAGTCTTCTTGTATTCATCCCCAACATTGTTTGCTACGCCGGCGTAAAAATTATATGCAAAAAGGTTGTTTGTAACTGCTGTATATCGCGAATTATTAAAAACGATTCCGAACTTATTAGAATATGCTACATTCTCCGTGACAGTATTGCCGGAGCCGCCGTCCGCGCCGCAGTGCTCCAGATCGATTCCGATTCCATTATGCCCATAGACCTCGCTGTTTATGACCTTATTGTTATAACATGCATCGTCAAACCATATTCCATGCCTGATATTAAAATAAGCCTTATGATAGATGACAGTGAGGCCATTGGCCGCACAAAGCTTCATGCCGCCATGTTCCCAGTTGTCCTTTAAAAACATAGACCTCCAGCCATTATAAGCTGTGGTATTGCATTCAAAGATTGAATTCAATGCTTTGTAGGATGATATGCCGACATGGCCCGCGTACAGGACGGAATTCTTATACAACCTGTTATCTTTTGTGCTTGTTGATGTCTCGCTAATGTTCAAGCCGGAACCGTTCAGATATTTTATTTCATTCCCCTCGAACTTATGCCCCGAACCTGCAATGACAACGCCGTATGTCGAGCCCTTTTCAACCGAATCTTGAACTCTTAACGGATTAGTTGCGTGCCTTAATTTAAATCCTCTGAAAACGATATTTTTCGAATTATCGTCAAATATTAAAAGCCCGTCGCGCTTGCTTCCTTCGACCATGCGATTTGAGGGATTTGTAGAATCTGTCAGCCAGACATAAAGTTTGCTTGCCGCAGGGTCTATATAAAACATCCCCGCTGAAAGCTTGTCCTTGACTATTGCTTCTTTCAGAGGTTCTTCATCAACGAATACTTGTCCTCTCATTAAAGAATAAAGCGCATCCGGATCTTCCTTTTTCAAAAATTCTATCTTTGCATTCCAATCTGTACCAAGTTTATCATAAATTGCGGCCTTATCCTGAACCATGCCTACCACATAATAACCTGAGGATTCAGGCACGGGCAGCCACGGCATTTTGGATTGCCACCCGTCGTGAGAATATATGCCGCCGCCTTCGTCTTTCCAGCCGGCGATTACGTCGGACCCTTTAATAATCACATCTGCATCTTTTTCGGCGATGAAGTAAATCGGTTTTTCAGCAGTGCCCTGGCTTTTTATTTTTACCGTCTCACGGTATGTCCCGGCATGAACGATTACAATATCGCCGGGCTGCAAATCATGGTCTGCAGCCGATGATATTTTTTGCCATGGCTGCTCCTTTGTGCCTAAACCCTTGCCGATATATTTGGAATCCACATGATGGACATTTGCGTCTGTATCGGAATAAGCGGGAATTGGAGTGAATCCTTCTTCGCTGCATGGCGCAATTTTCGCCACAGGCTCACCGTTGCCCGTTAAATCGTCCTGTTTCTCTTCTGCAGTTTCTTCCGATGTTTGTGCTTCCGATGTTTGTTCTTCCGCTACCGCATCCTCTGTCTGGGGCTCTTCCGCC
>JACPAJ010000146.1 GCA_016180865.1 Deltaproteobacteria bacterium | reverse complement strand
CCATGACGGAGCAAAGTCAGACGGAGCAATTCCTAGCACGTGCTAGGAATTGCTCCGTCTGACTTTGCTCCGTCATGGGTGGTGGTTCCGTCTAGTTCTCGCAAATCCGAGGCTAAATAATAGAATCAAATAAGGAATCGCATTGCCCAAGGCCTGCGATGCATTGAACGGCATTTGGACTAAAGAGCAGTCTCCGCCCTTCGTCACTTTCGCTTCCGGGCCTTTTGTCTTTTCACCGTCGCCTTCTTCATCTTCAGGCGATTTGCCAATATTTGCCTTTATGCATGAAAATGTTATATCGCTATAGGACCAATCCGGCATATTGCACTCGCATTTTGCCTTATCGTTGCAGACCATCCCCTCCGCGCAAACTTTGCTTCCGCCGCATTCGCCTCCAAGGCCTTTTACCACTTTCTCGCCGCCGTCATTTACGCATAAGCCGTCTTTGCAGAGTTTATCTACGCCGCAATCCGCATCGCTTGCGCATGTTCCGTTTCCTTCATCAACGCACTTAGAGTTGCTGCAAACTTTTCCTGCTCCACATTCTAAATTGCTTACACAGCTGCCGCTATCGGCCACACATGTTGCAAACGGCCCAAATCCTTCCGCGTGCGTCCCTGCGAAACATTTGCATGTTGCTGGATCGGCGTTCTGATATTTGCAAACGCATTTGTTGTCTAATTTTGTAGCTAAAGCCTCGTCGCAGGTCACTTCTCCTTCGCATGTCTTTTTGCCTTCTGCTGTAACTACCGTAACAGTCCCGGTTGGACATGTTATATTGCAATCGCTTGCAGTTGAATCATAAGCCCAATAAACGCTGTCTTCCGCTTTCGCGGCAGCATCTTTGCACTTCTTATCTTCATCGGTTAACGTTGTGCATGTCCCGTCTTTTGCCTTCAACGGCTTATCGGCAGGACAATCGCAGGTATCATAGGCTGCTATGTCGGCCTCCGGCAAGGATGGCTTTGCTCCGTCCTTAAGACCGTACCAAATCTCTCCTTTATCCGCATGAACAGAATCTATTGCGCTTTTTATCTTATTGCTTAATCCTTCGCCGCATTTCTGAATGCATATATATGATTTGCCTCCATTAACATCGCTAGCTGTGCTGGCATCAACATATTTTATATCAACCTTTTCCGCTGTATCACTGCATCCGCCACATGCGTCTTTCTTATCATCCCACGTTCTGCCGTATGGACAGGCACTCTCAAGCAAAGCTCCGCTCTCCGTTATCGGCCGGCAAACTTCGCCAACTAGGTGATAACCATTCAATCTTCCGCAATCGTTGCTGAAATGGATTGTCCCCTTGGATGTAATTAAAAATTTATAGCTGCCTTTTATGTCTTTTATCGAAAGCACGTCTTTCTCATCTCTTGTCAATGTTACGGAAATATTTTTTGTAAATTCTGCCGCCGGACGGTTGTCTTTGGCCTCTCCCTTCTTAACCAAAACTCCCTTATGTTGGCCATCGGCAAATACCCCCTCATTCTTATATTCACCGTCTTTTTTTATATAAGTTGCAAAATAATTAAATATGCACTCTGTTTTGGATATAAATATGCAGTCATCTGTGCCGTCATTATCTATTATTGCCTCAGGAACTGTTGTGCCGTCGGCTAACGTCGCTCCGCCAATCTTCTGATAATTATATTTTCTCGGTTTCCCCGATTCAAACGGAACAATTGCTCCGTCATACTCCGCGGCAACACCTGTAATCACTGTCTTCTGATCTTTTGCCACATCAACATCTTCGGCAAAGCGGATATAAGTAAGAGGCTTTGCGGCTGATGCTTCATTTATTATATATAAATTTTCTCCCTCATATCCGGCTGTATTCCAGTGATTGCCTACATGCAGCTTCCCGCCCTTCTCCACCTTTATCAGTTGGTTTATATCGCCCGTCCCCTCATTTACAATTACGCTCCGCTCGAACCAGACTTCCGCGCCGTCTTCTATCTTCATTATATAACCTTTATCTCCCCTAAGCGTGATTTTTAAATTGCGAAGAACTGCTTTAACGCCTTTCTTAAACACAAGCGCGGGCTCATTATCATCCAGCTCAACCACTATATTCGCCCTGTAATCCTGACTCACTTCCAACGCAAATTCAGGAAATCCCTCGTCGCCATAGTCACCCTCAATTGCGGTGCGCCGTGGATCCAATATCGTTACATCGTGATCTTCTACCCAGTTGGATAGTTCGGAAATTCTCGTTAAATATGCACCCTTAAGAAATGGTGAGTCCCAGTATAAATATGTGCTGTTGGTATCCTTCTCGCACGGGCCATCATCGTCTGGGTCGCCTAAACAAGGATCGTGCTTATCGTCGGGCCAGAGAGTTGTTGCACCCACTAGGAAAAATGCATTATTCCCCTTTAATGTAATTGTTTTTTTGATTTCAATCTCTTCGCTTGTCTTAATGTCGTTCACAGTTGTATAATTAGCGGATGGCATGCCCTCTGGTTGAAAACTTATCACCCTGACAGTCGAGTTCTTGAACACATCAATATTAGCGAATGATTCTTTACTACCAAATTGACAATATTTATTTCCCAAGTCGCTCTTTTCTGAAAAATCGAAATTATTTGCATAAATATCATCCACAATTTTCTTTAATGAACTGCACTCATTTTCATATGAACTACTGTATTTCGCTGCAGCTCCTGTTAAATTCGAATAATTGGGCATTACAACACAAATTGCATTTACATCATCTTCTTCAACAACCAACTCACATGGTCCTACGCCAGCTAAATACGGTGCTGTGGTTTCGATTGCGCTTCCACTACCGCGCACATCAGAGTACGTAAAACCCGTAATTACTAATGTCAAAATCAAAGTTCTTTTGAGCTTTTTCATATGTTTCATGGATTCCATTTGGTCAATATTTCTTCACCCAAGCAGCTATCAAAGCAATTCCCATGCCAGAATAGTGGTTAGTGGATAGTGGTCGGTGGTCAGAAGGAGATATTAACATAAGTTTTTGATTTAATTGCATTTTTATCCACCACTAATCACTAACCACCAGCCACTTACCACCATCCACCAGCCACCGGCCACCGCCTTTCGGGGCATAAATTTCCCACCCATAAGGACTAAATACCAATCTTTGAATGCTAAAGAATACTATCTTTGGCAAAATTATATTGCAAAGCATAGGTTCTTTTGATAGAATTTCTACTGTGAGGATAAAGTTATGTTCGAAAGATTCATTGAAAAATCGTTAATAAACTGGCGCAATTCAGATAATCGAAGACCTCTTGTCATAAGAGGAGCAAGGCAAACCGGCAAAACTACACTGATAAGAGAATTTGGAAAGAGATTTGATCTGTTCATAGAACTGAATCTCGAAAAAGATGTTAATAGAAAAATTTTTGTGGGCGTAAAAGACATCAACGAAGTAATTTTAAGCATCGAATCTGTTGTCGGCAAGAAAATTATTCATGGCAAAACCCTTATTTTTTTGGATGAAATACAAAACTGCCCGACAGCAATCACCATGCTCAGGTATTTCTACGAAGACGCGCCTAAGCTCCATGTTATTTCAGCCGGTTCGCTGCTTGAAGTTAAAATGAAAAAAGAGGGCTGGTCATTTCCCGTAGGCAGAGTTGAGTTTTTATATCTTTTTCCGGTCACGTTTGAAGAATTTTTAAATGCGCTCGGTGAAGACTTCCTTTTGAAATTTCTGCGAAAATTCAATATCGGCGATAAAATTCCTGTAGCGGTGCACGATAAACTGATCGGCCTGCTTGCGGATTATATGACAGTTGGGGGAATGCCTCAGGCTGTCAGCGAATATCTGGCCAATAAAAGCTTCATTATGCCAAGAGAAATTCATGAAATATTGATAACAACTTTTAAAGATGATTTCGCAAAATATGCCGCCGCAACTAGCGTTGAATTCTTGGCCGCCGTCTGGGATTTTGTCCCGTTTGAAATAGGCAATCGCATTAAATATTCGACCATCGGGGGAACACATGCTAATTCGCAGCATATTTCAAAGGCATTTGATATTCTGCATTCTGCTATGCTTGTAGAAAGGATTTTTCCGACAACACAAGTTAAATTACCGCTTGTTAAAAAAGCGAAATTTGCCCCAAAGCCTGTTTTTATCGATATCGGCTTATGCACGCATTCGCTCAAACTCACGCGCGACCAGATAAGAGACAAACTCATTGACCCCCGTTACACCGGCGCTCTTTGCGAACAATTCGTGGGACAGGAATTGATTGCATCGGATAGCCGCAGGCGCGGAGAACTTTATTTTTGGGTCAGAGAGGAAAAGGGGGCATGCGCTGAATTGGATTATATAATACAAGTTGCAGGCAAGATTTTTCCTGTTGAAGTGAAATCCGGGAGTCATGGATCCCTCAAATCGCTGCACCAATTTTTGGCACGCAGCGACTTATTTTAACTTTTGGTTAGTAATATTTTTGTTAAAAACTATAAGTATTTCTAACTTCTTATTCGCACTAACATACGAATAAGAAGTTGAAATACTATAGAAGACAGTTGGATGCGTACTCTATAAAGAGAGCTGCTTCTTTAAGCATTGCGGAAAAGGTCCGCATCGCGCTCGAATTTTCCAACCTGATATTTGAACTGCGCCGCGCTGTTAATAAAAGGAAAATACATGAAAGATCTAAAAAAAGGGCTGAGAGAATTTTCAGAGTTCCTAAGAAAGGCTAAACAAAAAGGCGATATAAAGGGCTATGCAACGAAGGCATGACATATGAACATCGTTACCAAAAAAGGGGATTTCGGAACAACGGGCCTTGCAAGCGGCAAAAGAGTTTCAAAGGCCGATGCGCGGATTGAAGCCGTTGGGACGCTTGATGAATTGGTCTCTTTTCTGGGGCTGGCACGAGCTTCGTGCGCCGATAAACCGGTTGCCGGGCATTTAAAAAATATTCAGCAGAGTTTATTTGCCCTTGGAACTGAAATTGCCGACGGCGGGCTTTTAATAAAAGAAGAGCATCTTCAGGCAATAGAAGCGCTTATTAATGAATATCAGCCTAAATTAAAAGAGCAGAAGGGCTTTATCATCCCCGGCGAAAACCAGCAATCGGCCTTCATTGACGCGGCAAGAACAGTCTGCAGGCGGCTTGAAAGGCGCGTTGTGGAATTAAAAGAGGCCGGAACATTAAAAAACGAAACGGCGTTTAAATTTATCAATCGGCTGTCCGATCTTTTGTATATATTTGCAAGGAGCATATAATGTTATCTCATTCCATTCTTTTTTCAACCGCCCCTTCGGAAGCCGAAGCCGCAAAAATAGCCAAAGCGCTTATCGAAAAGAAGATCGTGGCGTGCGTAAACATCGTGCCAAAGATACGTTCAATCTATTCGTGGAAAGGAAAGCTGTGCGATGAAACCGAAACAATGCTTATCATGAAAGCCCGAACGGAGCTTATCGATAAAATAAAGGCCGAATTAAAAACGCTGCACAGCTATGAATGCCCGGAATTAATCGCAGTTCCTATTTCCGACGGGTTGAAGGATTACCTGAATTGGATCGACGAAAGCTCGATACACTTTTAAAACATCAAGCCAAAAGCACTATCGCACCATCTGGCCAGATCACCCTTCCCCTATAAATCTGCTTTTTGCCGCATGGCTGAAGCCCAAGTGAGCCGTGACTAGAAGGCGTCTTGCGGTATCTTCCGTTTTTTTCTGGGCCTTAAAGGCCTCTCTTAAAATAGCTTCCCTGATATCGACCGGATGGTATTTTTTGCTTTTTATCTTTTTTTCGATTTTTTCCAGATTTTTTAAAAACTCCACCATATCCTCCACAGTGTAGCCCATTAAATAAAGAGCTCTGCCGGCAAAAGCGTCGGCTCCGGCTTCTTCATCGCGGCAAAGCGCCAGCACTTCATCCAGCGTCATATTATCAAGCTCTTGTTCCGGCGGAAGATTTGAAACCATATGTCCCCACTCATGCGCCAGAACTCCCGCCACCAGATCCTCCCTATTTTTAAATTTCTCGAGAAAATCCACTCCAACATAAACCACGTCATCTTCATCCACGCACGCGACCCGTCCTTTTGTCGCAGCCAGACGCTTAGCCGGCTTTTTGGTGATCGATTCCAGCCTTTTGCGGATTTTTTGCAGCATCCCCTGCTGCGTAAAAAGGGCGGCTATTTCCGGCGGAATCGAATTCAAATCAAGCTCTTTGGGCTTAGGCTCCCCCAAAAGCTTGCGGAATTTTTTGCGTATCTCCTCGGGATTGCCGATATTCCCCGCAGTTGCTATTACGCGGGCCATCCATAACGGAGGCAAACCGACAGTAGCGCTGGGAATTTTTTTTACCATAAGCAGATGCAATCATACCGCATTTTTCCGCCAATGTCCATTTTTGCAGTTTTTTAAATCTGGCCTCCCGGCACTTTTTATCTTTATTTCAATTTGACATAATACCTTTTCTACGACTTAAATAACGGGCGGCATGTA
>JACPAJ010000145.1:8328-10152 GCA_016180865.1 Deltaproteobacteria bacterium | reverse complement strand
AATGTTTCGGCGTAACGGAAAAAGAGATAAGAGACGCCGTAAAAATAAATCATCTTACATCAGTTGAAGATGTCACAAATTACACAAAAGCCGGCGGTGCATGCGGAAAATGCCACGATGAAATCAGAACGATAATCAAACAGGTATTTCTGGAAGCCGAAGCCGAGGCTAAAAAGGAGTCCGAAAGCACGCCCTTTGATATAATGACTAACATTCAAAAAATTCAGAGAATAACCGAGTTTCTCGATACTAAGGTCAGACCGACTCTCCTGCGCGACGGCGGAGATCTTGAGCTGGTCGATCTTGATAATAATATTATTTTCATTAAACTTACCGGAGCCTGCCAAAACTGCATAGGCGCCGCATCAACTATGAAAGATTTTATAGAAAAGAAGATTAAAGTGGAGCTTTCTCCCAAACTTAAGGTGAAAGAGATATGAGAACAATCTATCTGGACAATAACGCAACAACTTCCGTGGCGCCTGAAGTATTTGAGGCGATGAAGCCGTTTTTTTCCGAACTTTACGGCAATCCATCCAGCATGCATTCTTTCGGCGGGCAGCTAGCTGCTCCGATTGATGCTGCAAGGAATAGATGTGCGGAACTCATCGGGGCGCCGCGCGCATCAGATATAGTCTTCACAAGCGGCGGAACCGAAAGCGATAATGCCGCCATTCTCAGCGCCCTTGCGAACTATCCGGATAAAAAGCATATCATAATTTCGGCGGTTGAGCACCCTGCTGTAAGAACTCTTTCACAAAATCTTTCAAAGCGCGGATACGAAATTACCGAAATAAAAGTTGATGAAGCCGGCCGGCTTGATCTTGATGAGCTTGCTAAATCCATCCGCAAAGATACGGCGATAGTTTCGATAATGTGGGCTAATAATGAGACAGGCGTGATTTTTCCGGTAGAAAAGATCGGCGAAATCTGCCTTGAGCATAATGTCCTTTTCCACACCGACGCCGTTCAGGCCGCCGGTAAAATTCCGATCGACGTTTCAAAAATGCCGATCGACTTTTTGTCTGTGTCCGGCCATAAATTTCACGGTCCAAAAGGCATAGGATTCCTTTATATAAAACGCGGAACGAAGTTTTGGCCGTTAATAATCGGAGGCCATCAGGAAAAGGGAAAGCGCGGCGGAACTGAAAATGCCCCGTCAATTGTCGGAATCGGCAAGGCTGCGGAGCTTGCCAAATCAAATATCGGGGAAGAAAACAGCCGCGTGAGAAAAATGCGCGACCGCCTTGAAAACGGCATTATCGCCTCCATTTCCAATGCCCGCGTTCACGGAGATCGTGAAATGAGGCTTCCAAACACGACAAATATAGGATTCGAATATATTGAAGGCGAGGCGATTTTACTGCTCATGAACGAACTCGGCATATGCGCATCATCGGGGTCCGCCTGCACATCCGGCTCCCTTGAGCCTTCGCATGTTCTCAGAGCGATGAAGATCCCTTTTACAAGAGCGCATGGTTCGATCAGATTTTCGCTTTCACGATATAATGAGGAGGAGGACATCGGCTACACGCTTTTGAAACTTCCGGAAATCATAACGAGGCTTAGAAATATATCGCCGTTTTCGCCGGCTAAAAAATAATCCCTAACTCCCCTGCAGAGCAAAAAGGCTGGAAGAATTGGTCAGAATATAAATAACATCGCCGAAAATAACCGGTTTGCCAAAGCTCCCCTTCCCTAAATACCGGTTATATTTTATTTCCCCTGTTTTATCGTCAACGACAAATAATTTTTCACTTGTTGAAATAAGGCTTAAAAAGCCGTCTTTGATTGCCGGTGAAGATATTTCTATATCATGAAAAT
>JACPAJ010000145.1:0-8272 GCA_016180865.1 Deltaproteobacteria bacterium | reverse complement strand
CAACATCGTTGGGCCCTCCCCTATCCGCCTGCCAAATGACGCTTCCGTCCGCGGGGCTGATAGCATGCGTTTTTCCATCCATGGATGCAACATATATAACACCATCAAGGATAAGAGGAGTCGAATCTACGTCGACAAATTGAGATGCCCGGTCGGAAAGCTGTTTTGACCATACAAGCTCGCCATTGGACGCCTTAAAGCAGTTAAATGTGCCGTCGGCATAGCCGACATATATATTGCCGTTATACATGAGAGGCGACGAAGAGCCTTTGATAGTTATCTGCTGGAGAGAGCCGACTTTTGACGTCTGCCATTTTTTGCCTCTTCCGAATTTATCCAGAGCGACTATGTGCTTTTGGGTTGTAGCTACATAAATTACATCATTATCCACTGCGGGCTTCAATGAAATTTCCTCGCCTGTTTCGATCTGCCACTCGATCTGCCCGTTTTTTTTGTTCAGCGCATAGACGATCCCTTTTCTATCTGCTATGTATACATTATCGGTGTCAACGTATGGTTCAGAATAAACCCCGCCTTTTAATTTCGCATTCCAGATTTTAAAGCCGCTTTTGGATGAGAGGGCATAAAAGTAACCGGATGCCGCACCTACATAAATCGCATCTTCCGTCACGGCAGGCGAGGCGAACTGATAGGGCCTTTTGGTAACGGCTTTCTCTTTTTTTAACTTTGTAACCCACTTTAAATGCAGAGGAGGCTTAAAATCCGCGCCATATGCATTCGAAATGAGAAGAAAAAACGGAAGCAATACAAATATTACTTTTGCGCGGACATCCATATAAGTTGTTCTTTGCTTTTTTCAATCAGTTCGGGAGTTGTAAACTGGCTTTTTTCGTCGGCGAGCTCTTCAAATATTTTCCGGGCGCCATCGATATTGCCTGCATTATAATAAGCGAGCGCAGCATTAAAATAGCTGAATCCCTTGACAGGATTATCGGAATAATCGAAGGCTTGCAGGTATTTTTCGGCAGCGCCTTTTAAGTCGCCTTTTGCAGAACGAACGGCTGCAAGGCTATGAAGGCCGATAACTTTCGTAAGATTTGTTTTTGCGCTTTCAAGAGGCAAAAGGGCGTCCTCCGCTTTTGGATAATCCCCTCGGGCAAGCCATATATTGCCAAGAGCCAATCGGGCATTTTCAGCCGCCAGCGACCGGGGATATGATTCAATGACTTTTCCAAAGGCGGCAACAGCCTCATCGCTTCCCTCGGCCGATTTAGTAGCCTGATAAAGCAGCTCGGCCGCCATTTTATTTCTGCCTGATTTATATTGGAAAACAGAGAGAAGCAAAATTATCGCAAAAACAGCTGCGCCGAGTCTTGTTTTTGGTTGAGTTATATTCGATTTGAAGGAGGAAGATATGCCTGAAAAAGAAATAGGGTTCGTAGAACACTGGTTCGGCCACATTATGGTCGCCGGAATAAAAATTACAAACGGGCCGTTAAAGGTCGGCGATACTATTCACGTCAAAGGCCACACAACGGACATCACGACAACGATCAAATCGATGCAGATCAATAACAAGGACATAACTGAAGCAAAAACAGGCGATGACATCGGAATGAAGATGCCTGATCACGCAAGACAGCACGACAAAGTCTATTTGGTAACGCCGTAATGTGAGGGGCCCGGGGCTTGAACCCGGAGCCCGCAGATTAAGCAACTGTTTGCTCCGGATTTCTCTGGAGTGTCGGACTATCTCATCATCCATATCATATGGATGCCGGGCGCTTTTAAGAGTTTATCGGTTGCCATCCTCACCCTTTAGTCTCTGCACCTTCCAAGCTACTTTTCTCGGCTTCGCTTGGCTTGGCTCAGGATTACCATATCTGCAAAGCAGTTTTAGGCTTCCCTGAATTCACCCGGTTTTTCCGCACTATCTTGCGATAGCGGGGACCCTTTGAACTTGAGTCTGCTGCTCTACCATTGAGCTAGCCCCCCATTCTTGACTGCTAATAAATGTCTTAACACCTCCTATCCAACCTAATATCTTAAATAACAAATTTTTGTCAAAAATATTTATTTTGATAGTGCCATTATAAAGCTTGTTCTTTCGGTGACCCGATCCTTCTTTCTTAACATGGCTTTTTCCAAACCGTTCAGTGGAAATACCTGTTATTGAAGACCAGTATTTCTTTATACTAGTTTCATCCTGCCCGGAATGAATATGAAGATGGGCCTTAAACTTCCCATCCTCGACTCCGCATATTTCTCTGAACCATCTCATCACAATTTTAATGATATCAGGATCAGAATTCGTTATGCCCGGAAAAACAGTTTTGTTACCTTCCGCCCAATACAGCATCAAACCGATCACCTTTAAATCACTCACTTTCAAAAAACGAACATCTCCTCTAGCATTATTAATGATTTTGTCAACTTCAGACTTCCTTTTAGCCTGAACAGCTTTAGCACCTCTTAACTGAACATCATATTTTCTCCCAAGCCTACATCTTTGCTGCTCAGAAAGCTCGATGTCCTCGCACCATTTGCTGATTGTGCCTTTTGAAACAGGCACAACAGCTTTGATTTCTTTATAACTAAGCCCCGCCGATCTTAATTTCCTTACAGACTCTTTTAGTTTCCAGCGAGGGTGCATATTTGGAACCTTAAACGAACAAGTATTTGTAATGTAATTAAAAATCAAGTTTTTTGTTGCGTTTTTTTTGGGGGCGCTTTACTCATACACGCGAATGATAGGTAAAATTCTCGGCCTTTTGGCATCGTTTATTATCGGCACAATCTCTGCATTCGGCTATGGCGGAATAGCGTTGATGATGGCTATTGAATCCGCCTGTATCCCGCTTCCGAGCGAAGTGATAATGCCCTTCTCCGGCTTTCTTGTCTCTCAGGGCCGGTTTACGCTTCTTGGAACGGCCATCGCCGGAGCGCTTGGCTGCGTTATCGGTTCAGTCGCAGCATATGCCGCAGGCAGATATGGCGGCCGTTCTTTTATATGGAAATACGGGCGATACATGCTTATCTCGCATCACGATGTTGATTTGGCGGACCGCTGGTTTGAGCGCCATGGGCGATTTGTCGTCTTCTTCTCGCGCCTTCTGCCGGTAATAAGAACTTTTATCTCCCTTCCGGCCGGAATTGCTAAAATGAAATTCGTTCCGTTTGTGATCTATACATTCACCGGCTCGCTGCCGTGGTGCTATTTTCTATCTTATATCGGTTATCGGATGGGAGAAAAATGGGATACTCTCGGCACATATTTTCATCAATTTGATACTGCAATCGGCATATTAATTTTGGCCGCCGCTATATGGTGGATTTGGAGACATTTTAAACACTGTGCCCGTAGCTCAGCTGGATAGAGTACTTGGCTTCGAACCAAGTGGTCGCAGGTTCAAATCCTGCCGGGCACGCAATTTTAATTTAAATTTCTTTCGATTTCTTTCAGGGCGGCTTGGGCCCATCTGTTGCTTGGATTTTTCTTAAGGATGCTTTGAAAAGTTTCGCGCGCCTTTTTCATCTGGCCCGCATGCTCAAGTATTTTTCCTTCGCTGAAAGGAACAAGAACCTGCATGAGGCCGCATTTCCAAGCTTCACGTTCTTTTTATTTTTCTTTGCCATAACGTTATGCTCAAGATGGGGTCTGGTTCATCATTTGTCAAGGCCTAATATATCGCTTATTTTCATATCGCTGCGAATGCCGAATCTTGTCAGGGCAAAATCGTATTTCACCGGGTCTTTTGGAGAAACGAAAGCAAATGCTTTTGTAATTTCAACCGCGGTCCGCAGATTTGCCTGTTTTCTTTTCGTAAGCTTCAATTTAAGGCCGATTTTATGCATATGCGTATCAAGCGGCACAATAAGTTTAGATGGCGGGAGTTGTTTCCAGCAGCCTGTGTCGACATCATCATCTCTTATCATCCAGCGCAAAAAGAGATTTAAGCGTTTGCAGGCGCTGCCGTCTTCTGGAGAAGGAAGCAGCGCAAGCTTTTTCACGCCTGCTAGCTTGGCAATTTTCGCAACAAAAAACGCCAGCGCCGGCAAAAAATTTGCATCTCCCGTTTTATAGCCCTCTGCAAAACATTTTCCCAGCGAATCATATTTTTCTATCGCGCGTTTCATTCCTATCAAAAAAGACGCTTTGTCCGTTCCGGAGGTAAATCTGTGGCGAAACCCGGCAAAATCGGCTCTGATATTTTTCTCCGAATTATTTAAAAGATAAGCGGCCGGCGAAGGCCCCATTATTTTAAGCACGTGCGACACGCTTTTTAAAATTTGTGCCACCCTGCCATAAGCAAGCGAAGATGCTATTAAAGCTGCGATCTCCCTGTCCGCTGGTTCTGTGTAATTATAAACAAATTCCAGTGGGTCGGGGTGGATATATTCATGTTTATTGTAGCTTTTGTACAATTTTTCAAAAAAGGAGCGTTTCATAAATGGGAACCTCTATATAATTTTTTAAGCCTTCTTGACAAGGCAATTTAATTAGGGCAAATTACGATCCCTATGGCAGATTTGAAATTTGATTTCTCAGGTGCGTTTTCGGAAAATATCGGCAGCG
Source organism: Deltaproteobacteria bacterium (assembly GCA_016180865.1). Lineage (GTDB taxonomy): Bacteria > UBA10199 > UBA10199 > 1-14-0-20-49-13 > JACPAJ01. The sequence continues at coordinate 3,735 of JACPAJ010000145.1, read as the reverse complement.
AGCACGGCATAACGTCTAATGACATTGAAAAAATCGCGCCGTCAATTCAAAATATCCGGATAGATTTTCCGTTTCTCAAGCTCACATCAGATAAGCAGCTTGTAAACGAGATCAAAAATGCGGCCGAACAGGTCAGATGCAAATTTCAAAATCTGGTGGTGCTTGGAATCGGAGGTTCGGCTCTCGGCCTTAAAACACTTGCCCAGGCGATCCTCCCCCCCTATTTCAACTTTCTTGATACTAAATCCAGAAGCGGCTCGCCGCGCCTTTTTGTCTGCGATAATATAGATCCAGACCACTTCAGCGCGCTTACAAAAATGCTCGACTGGAAAGAGACGTGCGTAAACGTGATAAGCAAGTCCGGAAAAACAATTGAAACCCTTTCACAATTTTACATTATTCGCGACATCCTGATTAAGAAGCTGAGCGCCAGAAGATGGAAGGAACATATAATCATTACGACCGATCAAGACAGCGGACCATTAAGAACGATCGCCAATGAAGAAAAGATTCCAAGCTTCAGGGTTCCCCAGGATATTTCGGGAAGATATTCTGTTTTATCAGCTGTAGGGCTTTTTCCGGCCGCATGTGTCGGCATCGATATTCACTCCCTTTTGAGCGGCGCTGCCGATATGGCCAGCGCATGCAAAGACCTCAATATTGAAAAAAATCCCGCAATCAAAAATGCAGCCATCCATTATATAATGGATACAATAAAGCGTCATTCAACTTCCGTGATGATGCCCTATTCCGACTCGCTGGCTCTATTCGCCGACTGGTACGCGCAGATCTGGGCCGAAAGTTTAGGCAAAAAAGGAGCCGGGCCGACGCCGGTCAAAGCTCTCGGAGTTACCGACCAGCATTCGCAGCTGCAACTTTATATGGAAGGCCCGAACGATAAAATAATCACGATTGTAGGAGCGGAAAAATTCCGCAGCAGAATTTCCATTCCGAATGTGGCATCAAAAGAGAACTCTTACATCGGAGGCCGCGACCTCGGCGAAATTTTAGCGACCGAGCAGAAAGCAACCACGCTCGCTTTAAAACAGGTCGGCCGCCCTCTTATCACGGTTACGCTCCCTGAAATCTCCGAATATACAATCGGAGAGCTTCTAATGTTCTATCAAATTCAGACGGCAGTTTCGGGCAAGCTCTACGGCATCAATCCGTTCGATCAGCCTGGGGTCGAGCTCGGTAAAAAGCTGACGAGAGAAATGCTAAGCAGACCTTCGAATTAGCTCCAAGTCTATCATCTTCTGAATTTCCGCTTTAAGCTCAGTTATAAGTTTATCGACAGGCTTCCTTGCCCCTGCGTATTTGATCTGAGGGCCGAACTTTATTGTCCATTTGCTTGGATACGGAATAAGCCCAAAAAGGCCGAACAGCGGAAAGGTCGGCGTGACCGGGAAAAACGGAAGCCCGATCTTTTTTCCGAACTCTTCAAATTTCCATATTACCGGATAAATATCTTCCGCCCCCACAATTGCGGTCGGTATGACGGGCGCATCTGAGCTTTTAGCAAGTTTAATCACGCCGCCTCTTCCGAATTCTTTAAGCCGGTATCTTTCATCATATAATTTGCCGATGCCGTGCGTCCCTTCCGGAAAAACGCAGATCACCTCGCCTTTGCTTAGAAGACGGCTCGCATTTTCGTGGCTTGCCTTGACCCCGCCGGCCCGCTGTATAAAAAGGCTTAATATCGGAAAATTGTCGACAAAATCGGCGACCAGAAAACGGACATTTCTTTTGCTTTTGTGGTTATTATAAACCGCCATGTTAAGCATCACAGCGTCAAAGGGAAGCATGCCTCCGTGATTGGCGACGATTATCGCCGGCCCCTTTTGAGGTATATTTTTTATTCCATCAGCAGTTACGCGCCACCAGTCATTATATAGAAATTTAAAAACGGGTCTCAGCATGTTGACAAATACAGGATCCATCCCAAATTCGTCGTCAGTTTCAATAATCGATGTGAGCCGCGCGTAAATAGATTTAATCTGTCCAACAAGGCCCGACACGGAAGGATTCTTGAGCGCTGCTTCCAGCATGGACTGCATTAATTGCATGAATTCCGGATTCATAAGCCTCTGCTTCTGTTAGTTCTTATATAGCATGACCATGTTAGCGCCAAGATAATAAAGTCGATAACCGCCCCTGCCAAATAAGCAAAATACGGCCCGGATAAAATAAAAAAGGCCAAAAATCCGGCTGTTGTGGCAAATTTAGACAAAATAATATATTTTACATGACTCAAATTCTGCCTGATATCTTTCGCAACGCTAAAAGAGATGTACGTTAGCAGGCACAAAAGCGACACCGCCAAAACCTGCCAAAAATGTTCGGTTGGAAAGCTCAAAGTTTTATAAGGCCATTTGAAAATCACGTGGCCTATAACGTTGAGCCAGTAGATAATCTCGCGCGGAAAAAACGCAAAACCTATCGTCGCGACGGCAAAAAACCCCACCCACCATCGCAGAAGCCAGATCATCTGCCTTTCCTGCAGCGTCATCCATGATTCTCTCATCGTCATTTTTTAGCAGCAGCTGGCAGGTGAGCCTTCTTTATGTTTTTTGCAGCTGATAGCGCCGAAAATAACACAAAGCACGGCGGTAATGCCGAAAATAATCCAGCTCGTTTTTATGGCTATCGCCTGGCCCTGCCATGTGATTTCCCATCCGGCTAATGCTCTCACCAGATGAACAATAGCAGGCATGGCAAAAAAACCTGAAAGCCATGAAAACAAACACCCGCAGTTACATTTATCTGACATACACACCCCCTTTTTAGGAATATTTCTACTCTTGGTTTATCTGCTTGTCAAGATTTCTGGTTGAATGTTTCCTGCGAAGTTTTCATCGCGCAATATTTGGGGCCGCACATCGAACAGAAATTCTGCTTTTTATCTTTATTTTCGGTATTTGAATTTTTGTGGAATTCACGGGCGCGATCGGAATCAAGCGCCATTTCAAACTGCTTTTCCCAATCGAACGAATATCTTGCTTTTGCCATGCAATCGTCCCTGTCGCGCGCGCCTGCGCGGCCTCTTGCGATATCAGCCGCATGAGCCGCAATTTTATGAGCGATAACGCCCTGCCTTACATCGTCTTCTTCCGGAAGGCCCAAGTGTTCTTTTGGAGTTACGTAACATAGCATCGAAACGCCCGCAAAGGCGGCCATCGTTCCGCCGATTGCGCTTGCGATATGATCGTAGCCGGCGGCGATATCCGTAACTATCGGCCCTAAAACATAAAACGGCGCGCCATGGCAAAGCTCAATCTCTTTTTTAACGTTCATTTCGATCTGGTTAAAAGGGATATGGCCAGGACCTTCAATCATCACCTGAACATTTTTACCCCACGCTTTTTTGGTAAGCTCGCCCAAGGTTGCAAGTTCCGCAAACTGCGCCTCATCGGACGCATCCGCCAAAGAACCCGGCCTTAAGCCGTCGCCCAAACTTAAAGAGACATCATATTGCTGGCAGATATCAAGCAGCCTGTCAAAATGCTCATAAAATGGATTTTCTTTGTTATTATTTTCCATCCACTTTGCCATCAAAGCCCCGCCGCGGCTCACAATTCCGGTGACTCTTTTGCACGCCAAGGGGATATGTTTTCTGAGAATTCCGGCGTGGACGGTCATAAAATCGACCCCCTGCTTCGCCTGATATTCAATCACGCCGAAAAACTGGTCGAGGGTAAGTTTGCTTACGTCATCGACAAGTTCAATTGCCTGATA
>JACPAJ010000058.1 GCA_016180865.1 Deltaproteobacteria bacterium | reverse complement strand
TTTGAAGTTTTCTTTTTCAATTTTAATATCTCCCGGCAAATGTCCAATCCAGTTGAATTTGTTTCCGAAAAACAAAATAAGAATCCCAATCAGAATAAGAATTCCTCCGATATAAATAACCAGCTGTGCTATAGCAACAAAATCCGCCGACAACATTATATATAGGCCCAAAACTCCAGCAAAAACCCCGAGCAGGGCAAACGCGGAATATAAAATATTGCGCGAGAAAGCAACGACTCCGGCAGACGCAAGCGTTATTGCCGAAATAAAAATAAATATTATTAACTTTATATCCATATCTCTTCACTAACCACTAATCACTAGCCGCTGCTTTTCTTATATGGCGCCACCGGCTTCCCTTCTTCCACAAATTTAAACATTAATTTATTGATATCTTCCGTTGCGTTCTCAAATCTCTTACTGAAACGAATCGCTCCGGTCGGACACGGTTCCGTGCAAAGGCCGCAAAACATGCAAAGCGCAATATCTATATTAAATTTAGTTATGAGGCGCATCGGAACACCCCCTCCATCTCCCTCCCCCCTCGAGGGGGAGGGTTGGGGAGAGGGGGTCTTTTTCGCAATTTCAATATTAATGCACTGTATGGGGCACGCCTGCATGCAAAGAGTGCAGCCGGTGCATATTTTCATATCAACTTCCAGAAAACCGCGGTACCTTGAAGGAAGCATTTCTATCACCGGCGAAAGGGTTCTATCGGGATATTGAATTGTAATCGGTTTTCTAAACATGTGGCTGGCGGTTATAGTGAGGCCTTCGAATACCGTCGCCGCAGATTCAAATATATTTTTAAAATAATCCATTAAACTATTAATTTAAAATCGGCCTTGCTTTTAGTAAAGCGGAGCTGCCAGATCGCCCGCCAGACAAAATATCCGATAACCGCAAGCATGCTGAACAATAATAAATATTTCATAAAAAGCCAGCCTTCCGGAAAAACAACCATCCAGAGCCCTGTTCCTACGATGGACACAAAAGCAAACGGCGTCAGATATTTCCATGAAACCTTCATCAGCTGATCAACTCTTAAGCGCGGCAATGTCCAGCGGAGCTGAATTATCAGCAAAACCCATATCCATGTTTTCAGCTGAAACATAAGAACTTCAAAAACGTGCGGAAGTATCGGGCCCTGAGCGCTAGCAAAATTACGCCAGCCGGCGGGAATCTGCCAGCCGCCTAAAAAAAGCGAAGCGGCAAGCGCTCCGATAACATATAAATTCCCCCACTCCGCAAAGAAAAAGAATAGAAACCTCATTCCGCTGTATTCTGTATTGTATCCGGCGACAAGTTCGCTCTCCGCTTCAGGCAGATCAAACGGCGTGCGGTTCCCTTCCGCCACGGCCGAAATCATAAATATGACAAAGGCAATGAATGCGAAGGGATTGGAAAAAATAAACCATTCAACCGGAGAAGCGCCCTGTGAAGAGATAATCGTCTGCAGACTTAACGATCCCGACATTAACACAACGACCAAAAGGCTTAAAACAAGCGGAATTTCATATGAAATCATCTGCGCCGCGCTTCTCATGCCTCCCAAAAGAGTCCATTTATTATTTGAACTCCATCCGGCAGCGATTAAACCTATTACTACAAGCCCCCACGCTCCGACTATATAAAGAAGCCCCACATTAAGATCGGCTCCAATCAGAAGAGAAGAAAACGGCAGCGTTACGAGAGTAAGAGTCACTCCCAAAAACACCGGATACGGCGCAAACCTGAAAAGAATTTTATCCGCATCGCGCGGTATCAAATCCTCTTTAAGAAAATTTTTAACTCCATCTGCAAGCCATTGAATAATCCCCTGCGGCCCCACTCTGTTGGGCCCGATTCTGCTCATAATCCGGCCGGCAATGCGCCTCTCCAGCCAGCTGACAGGCCCGGCGAAGAGGGAAAAGAAGGTTAAAAGAAGAACTGCGACAACGCCGCACCAAATGGCCTGTACTAACCACATTGGCAGCATTGGAAACAATAGTGATAATTGTTGAATCACCTGTCCACCTCCGGCGCTACCACATCCAAACTCGAAATAAACGCCACCAAGTCCGCAATCATCAACCCCGGCGCGATTTTTTCAACGATGCTCATGGCCGAAAATGAGCCGGTTCTTATTTTCAAGCGGTACGGCTTATCCGTTCCGTCGCTTACAAGATAAAACCCCATATCGCCCCTTGCCGATTCGCATCTCGAATAAACTTCGGTAACCGGCGGCTTGATTTTGCGCGGAACTTTAGCCATAATTTCGCCTTCCGGCATCTGTTCCAGAGCCTGCCTTACAATCTTGCAGCTCTCTTTCATTTCGCGTATTCTTATCATATACCGGTCGTAACAATCTCCGACTTTGCCGGCTTCACCGATGCCGACAGGAACATTAAAATCTATTTTAGGATAAATAGAATACGGAATATCTTTTCTGACATCAAAACGGACCCCGCTCCCCCGCAAATTAGGGCCTACAAGATTATAAGCGATTGCGTCCTCGCGCGAGACAACTCCGACATTTGCAAGGCGCTCAACGTAAATTTTATTAAAGCTTATCAGCCTATTGAATTCATCTATTATCGGCTCAAAATGATTTAAAAATTCAACGCACTTTTCCTTAAAATTCGCAGGCGCATCGAACGAAACTCCTCCGATGCGGACATAATTATAAGTAAGGCGCGCGCCGCAAAGCATTTCAAAAAGGTCGTTTACGGTCTCGCGCTCCCTGATTGCATGTATAAACGGCGTGAAAGCTCCGATATCCATCGCCATAACGCCCGCCATGATGAGATGGCTTGAAATCCGGTTCAATTCAGAAGCAATCACCCTTAGATATTCAGCGCGTTCCGGCGCTGAAATTCCGGCGGCTTTTTCCACCGCCATTGCATAAGCATGATTGCAGGTCATTGCGCAGACATAATCTATTCTATCGGTGTAAGGCTGAAAGCTGATGTAACCGACTTTTTCCGCGATTTTTTCCATCGAGCGGTGGAGGTATCCGACATCGGGCTTTACTTCATGCAAAACTTCGCCGTCCGTTTTAACGATAAACCGCAAAACGCCGTGGGTCGCAGGATGCTGCGGGCCCATTGATATTGTCATTTCTTCCGTGCGAATCATCGTTTAGTGCTCATTCCGCAATATTCTTCCGGCTCCTTATAACTTTTCTGCAAAGGATGCCCGGCCCAGTCTTCCGGCAGCATAATCCGCCGCAAATCCGGGTGATTTTCAAATTTTATCCCCAAAAGATCGAAAACTTCCCTTTCCATCCAGTTTGCCGAAGGCCAAATAGCCGAAACAGATGGCATGGTGCTGGATTGCTTTTCTAATTTTACCTTCAAAACCAGCGGCTTCTTTTCTGAATATGAAAAGAGGTGGTAGACAACTTCAAAATAATCGACGAGATCGATGCCGGTAAGGCACGACAGACAGTCGAATTTATAGTCATCACGAAGAGTCTTGCAGACTTCCACGATTTTATCTGCCGGAACCAAATACCATCCTCCGCCGGCCTGCGGCTTGACTTCTTCTGCGAATGTAAATTTTTCTTTTATCATTATGACCGCAGGAACTTTTCTTTTTGCATTTTCTCCTGCAATTTTAACAATCCATCCGTCAGCGCTTCCGGCCTCGGGGGACACCCCGGCACATAAATATCCACCGGCATGACTTTATCGATCCCCTTCAATACGGAATATGAATGTTTAAAAAGGCCGCCGCAGTTCGCGCAGCTCCCCATTGCGATGACATATTTTGGATCCGGCATCTGGTCATAGAGCCTTCTTGTGCAAACCGCCATTTTATAGGAGATCGTTCCGGCAATTATCATCAGATCCGATTGCCTTGGCGTCGATCTTGGGACAGCTCCAAACCTGTCCCAGTCGCATCTGGGCCCGCCGGTTTGCATCAGTTCAATGCCGCAACAGGCTGTTGCAAAAAGCATGTACCATACGCTCGATTTTCTGCACCAGTTCAAGAGCTCATCGAGCTTAGTAGTTAATATAAAATTTGGAAGTTGTTTATATAGTGTCAACATTATAATTCCTAATCACTAGTCACTAACCACTTTTTTCGCCCAATCCAAATCTTTCTTCACCCAGACATAAAGAAGGCCGGCCGCCAAAATTAAAACGAATAATCCGATTTCCGCCAGCGCCAATATTCCATTGCCGCTTAAAAGCCACTTTTTAAATACCGCCGCAACCGGGAACATCAGCGCCGCTTCAACGTCAAAAATAACGAAAATAAGGGCAATCAGATAAAACCTCATATTGAAATTTATCCACCCGCTCCCTTTGGACGGCTCGCCGCATTCGTATATTTCACTTTTGACGGGATTCGGATTTTTTGGGCGCAAAAAGCTGCCGGCCAGAAGAGAACCGAAAATAAAAAGGATCCCTAAAACCGCAAATATCAATACAAGAGCAAAGTCGTTTAACATAATGTCAATTAATTCGATAACAAAGCGCTTACATATGATTTTTTTTAGGGTATTGATGACGGAAAAATATGTCGCTGTCAAGAAAAACGAAAATTAGATGCTCTTCCGGTTTTTAGTAAGATACCGCTCGATTGCCTTATGACCGACGGAATATAGATTCGTAAATTGAATGCCGACCTTTTTATTTTTGCCGTCAGCAACCCGGACAACCTGCCCGCGAACGCTTACATCAATTTCAGTCGCGGAAAGGTCTAAAATCACCTCGGCGTTTCCTTCGCTTGAGATCTCTTTATTGTCTGTTGAAAGGCAGATCCCTCCGCAGCTTATATTTAAAACTGTGGCTGGTATTAAATCGCCTCTATAGCGTAGTATAACAGGCAGATTAACATCTAACCTTGGGTATTTTCGGCGTTCGCTCATAAACAAATAACCTCTTTTTCCCTCTATAGTATTTCAACTTCTTATTCGTATGCTAATGCGAATAAGAAGTTAGAAATACTTATGGTTTTTAACAAAGATATTACTAACCAAGAGTTAAAATACCATATATACTGTTTCGGCAGCCCGTCAAGAAAGTTGCTAAAAAAATTATAAAAAAAGGAACTTGCTCTGGCGATAAAAAACAGTTAAATATCCAGCTATTATGAAGATTGGCGTTATCGGCGCTGGAAACTGGGGCACGGCTCTTGCAAGCCTTTTGGCCGGCAAAGGTTTTGACGTTACTTTATGGGCCTTTGAGGCTGAAGTCTCAAAGGGAATAAATCAAAAACATTGCAACCCCTTTTTCCTTTCCGAATTTAAGCTTCCAAAAAATCTTAAAGCAACAAATGATATAGGTGAAGCGGCTCGCAACAAGGACCTGATAGTGTTTGTGGTTCCTTCTCATGTGACAAGAACTGCCGCCGAAAAAACAGCGCCGCACATAGGCAAAAAAACGGTTTTTGTAAGCTGCACTAAGGGGATTGAGACCGAAACCGGAAAATTGATATCGGACATACTTCGTGAATCGCTGGCCGGATTGCCGGCGGAAAATTTATGTTTTCTTTCGGGTCCGAGTTTTGCAAATGAAGTTGCAAAAAAGCTTCCCACGATGGTTGTAATTGCGGGAACATCGCACTCTTCAACAAGGTTTGCCCAGGATGCGTTCAGGACGGATTTTTTCATGCCTTTCACAAGCGACGATATCATCGGCGTTCAGGTAGGCGGGGCCGTTAAAAATGTTATCGCCATTGCATGCGGAATATCCGACGGCCTCGGTTACGGAAATAACACCCGCGCCGGAACGATTACGCGGGGTCTGTACGAAATGATAAAAATAGGGAAAGCTCTCGGCGCCAATCCTATCACATTTTCAGGCCTTGCCGGAATCGGAGATCTGATTTTGACCTGCACGGGCGATCTATCAAGAAACCGGCAGTTCGGTTTTATGGTCGGGAAAGGGAAAGATATTTCAAAAAAACAGCCGGGGGCGGCAACGCAAATTGCGGAAGGCGTAATAACTTCAAAAGCAATATTCCATCTTATCGGCAAACATAATATAAGCGCTCCAATTTGCACCGAGGTTTATAGAATTTTACATGAAAAAAAGGAGGCTAAAGACGCCGTAGCCGACCTCATAAAAATGGAGAGAACCGAAGAACTGAGAGGTATCGTATGAAAAATAATTTTGTAATTGCGGACGATCAGCTGATTCAGGATCTTCTGGCCGCGAAGGGAAAACGGGTGGAGGTTTTCGCGTTTGGAATAACTTATATCGGAAAGCTGACGTCCGTAGATACGGAAAATGGGTTTATCTCCGTTACGGACGGCGAAGATACCGCCATGCTTGAGCTGGAGAGAATCGAACAATTCAGCCTGTTGGAGGCATCATGAAAAATAAGATTTATTTGGCTCTCATATTATTTGTTTGTTTCGCCGCTGTTCGCGCATATGCCGAAGAGATTCAGTCCAAACAGATAAAAATCACCATAGCCGGCGTAAAGATATATCATGAATACAAGGAGCTCCTTGACGGCATTAAAAAGATCGACGGCGTGATCGATTTGGTGCCGTCTAAAATTAAAGAAGGTGAAATAACTCTTAGCGGAAATCTGGCATCTGACCCCGCCGTTTTTGTCAACGATGTAAAAGCTCTTGCCATGGATCGTTTCGATTTCAATAAAAAAGAAAATGATAAGCTCTTGGAAATCGGGCTTAAGAAATTATAGATTTCCGGTTGGAACAATTAGGGCAGTCAACTTTTCTGCAAGGCTCGATATGGGCCATAACGGAAGCATCTCCTAGCGAGGCCGCTATTTTCGCTTCAACCGCGGTGGCAATGGCATGCGCCGCTTCAATAACAAACTTTTTAGGAAATATCAGATGAAAATCGACAAAGTGCGTGTTTCCGCTCAGCCTGTGCCTTAGTTTATGATAACCGCATATATCATGAAATGTCGGCTCGACTAAAATCTGCCTGATTAAAACTTCATCCTGCGGGCTCGAAGCATCCATCATTCCTGAAGCAGAAATCCTCAACAGCTTCAGGCCGGCGTAAATAATATTTAACGCGACAAGAATGGCGATTATTGAATCCACAATCAGCCAGCGCGTGAAATATACAATTAAAAGTCCTGCAACAACGGCAACGCTTGTCACAACATCCGTAAGAATATGTTTTCCATCCGCTTCAAGAGTTAGAGACTTCTCTTTTTTGCCGGTTTTGATTAGATGCCATCCGAGAATAGCGTTAATTGCCGCCGCAAAAGCCACAAGCATCAATCCGATATCAAGCTGATGAAGGACCGGCCCCATTATCAGCTCCTGCAGCGATCTGTATAAAATCCAGACCGCCGCAACAATGATTGATCCTCCTTCCAGAGCCGCGGAAAAAAACTCAATTTTGCCGTGGCCATACGGATGGCACTCATCAGCCGGCTTTGAAGCAACCTTAATGCTGTAAAGCGCAAATGATGCAGTTAAAACATTAACGATAGATTCGGCGGCATCGGAAAGGATAGCCGCCGAGCCTGTCAAAGCATAGGCAATAAATTTTATGATTAACAGGCAGACACCGACCGTTAACGAGTAAAGAGCCGCTTTTTTCAATGAGGAAAGAGGTCTATCTGTAAAATGAAGGACCATGGTAATGACACCACAAAATTTTCTGCGTGCCCGGCAGGATTTGAACCTGCGACCCCTTGGTTCGTAGCCAAGTGCTCTGATCCGCTGAGCTACGGGCACGAAAAATTTGCATTTGCAAATTTATCGCCCGCCAACGCAGTAGTGGCGGGCCCACACATTATTATATCTTCCCCTGCAATAAGAATGCGATAACCAGAGCGTAAATGACGAGCGATTCGATAAGCGCCAGCGCGATAATCATCGGCGTCAAAAGTTTCGGCGCCGCTCCGGGGTTGCGGGCAATTCCTTCGAGCGTTGCCGCTGCGGCCTTGCCCTGCCCAAGCGCACCGCCGAAAGCTGCGATCGCAATTCCAATGCCGGAAGCTATCGCCAGCGCTGAAGCCGCCGTGCTGCCGCCGCCGGCTGCATGTGCCGCCTCTTCAGCAAATGCAACTGCAGATGCCGACAACGCTGCAAGAACTGCGACTGCCATAGTTACTATTCTCTTCATCTCTTTCTCCTCCTATTTTATTAATGTCCCTCATGCTCTGTTGCCAAAGCAATATAAACAGTCGATAACAGCGAAAAGACAAAAGCCTGAATAAACGCCACAAATAATGCCAGCAGTAAAAATATAACGGGAATAAAAAGCGGCGTCAGGTTGGAAAAAATTCCAAGCACCATATGGTCGCCCGTAATATTTCCAAAAAGACGGACGGAAAGCGAAACCGGCCTTACGCAATGGCTCACTATTTCAAGCGAAAACATCAGCGGCGCAAGCCAGATAATAGGCCCTGCGAAATGTTTCAAGTATCCTTTAATCCCATGCTCGCGAAGTCCCATAACGTGATAATAGATAAAAACCGTCAAGGCAATCGGCAAATTTGTGTTTATATTGTCCGTCGGCGGAACGAAGCCCGGAACTACGCTCAGAAGATTGCAGCAGAAAATATAGACAAAAATCGAGCCTATAAGCGGCAAGAATTTTATCGCCCTCCCTCCGCCGATATCCCCTTGGCGGGCAGGCATCACTCCCTCAAGAAGATTTAATATCGCTTCCGCTGCCGCATCAAATAAAGTCGCTAGACTGATTTTTTTTGAGGGAACAAGGCATTTTTCAATATTTCGGAGCTTAAGGCCCGCCAAAAATGAAATAATAAGCAAACTGAACGCAACGAATCCGGCGGATGCAATATGAATGGTATGCTCATTGATCCACGATAAAATTTTTACGTGCTCGCCGAGCCAGATTAGAAAGTTAAAGTCCATAGATTTAACTTGGGTCATTGCGAGCGTTAGCGAAGCAATCTCCTTTATCCAATTCGCTTATGGAGATTGCTTCGTCGCTGACGCTCCTCGCAATGACGCCAGCGACATTGCAACAACAACCGTTGACAATCCTACCAAAAATGCCACTGCATTCAGCGGCAGCCATTTAATCGACGCCCACAGCACAAAAATTAAAATAAAAAATTTAAAAAAAGCAAAAAACGCAAATTTAATTTTGCCGCCGGCGTCCCCAACAAGTCCTTTTATTATATTATAAAGAGCCCAAAAATTGGCGCCGCCTATAGCAGAGCCTAAAGCAATAGACAAGCAAATTCTAGTATCTTTCCAGATGGCATAAGAACCCGTCATAAGCGCTACGCCAATAATAATATTAAGTATTTCTGTTTTTTGAAGCATATGCGACCAGAGGCCAGAAATCTGAAGTCAGAAGTCTGACATCAGACGTCAGACATCAGACTTCTCTTTCTTCTCATTCCATTTTAATATTCTTACCAAATTCCAAATGCCGCCGACTGCGCCCAATATTGTTCCAACCAATGCAAACCACGGGCTTGTTCCAACCTTCTTATCAAACCACGCGCCAAATGCAAGGCCGGCCACAACACTTGCGGCAAGCTGGATTCCCACAGCGCCATAGAGGCCGAAGGTATAAAGGGTCGAATTTTTAGGATCATTAACCATATAAAACAGAAGTCGGAAATCAGACGTCTGACTTCGGACATCTGACTTCCGACTTCAGGCTTCCTCCTAATGTCTCAATTGTTTTATCAATATCCTCCTCACTATGCTTAAGCGACACAAAAGCCGCTTCATATGGCGACGGCGCAAGATAGATTCCGTTATCAAGCATCGCATGAAAATATTTCTTGAACCTTTCTTTGTCGGCAGTCATAACATCATCCAAATTGTGAACGGATCTGTCGGTAAAAAATAGCGTCCACATCGAGCCAGCCCGCGTTATTTGGTGCGGAATATTTTTCTTCCGGCAAACTTCTTCTAGGCCAGCCATAAGCCGCTTAGTTAATTTATCCAGCTTTGAGTAAGTGTCCGACACTTGCAAAAGTTCCAGCGTTTTTATTCCGGCCGCCATTGCAATAGGATTGCCGGAAAGCGTCCCAGCCTGATAAACCGGCCCCAGCGGCGCAACGCATTCCATAATATCTTTGCGCCCACCGTAAGCACCGACCGGAAACCCGCCGCCAATAATCTTTCCAAGGCATGTAATATCTGGTTTGATATTATAAAGAGCCTGCGCTCCACCATATGCGACCCTAAAGCCGGTCATAACCTCATCAAAAATAAGCAATACTTTGTGCTTATCACACAGCTCGCGCAAGCCTTTTAAAAAACCATTTACGGGAGGGACGCAACCCATATTGCCGGCAACGGGTTCAACGATAACGCATGCAACATTATCCTTATTTTTCTCAAACAATTTTTCCGCCGACACCAAATCATTATATTTCGCCACCAGCGTATGTTTTGCAAAATCAGCGGGCACGCCCGCGGAATCCGGAGCTCCGCCTGTCAGCGCGCCGCTCCCAGCTTTAACAAGCAGGTAATCCGCGTGACCGTGATAACATCCGTCAAATTTAATTATTTTATCGCGTCCGGTGAATCCGCGCGCCGCACGAACGGCTCCCATCACCCCTTCGGTGCCGGAGCTCGTAAAACGCACAAGCTCGATTGAAGGAAACGCCGCTTTTACAAGCCCGGCCAATTGAATCTCTTTTTCGCAGGGCGCTCCAAAACTTGTCCCGTCTTTTGCCGCATCGCACACGGCTTTCACAACTTCAGGGTGCGCATGTCCCAAAATTGCAGGCCCCCATGTTCCGACATAATCTATATATTTATTTCCGTCTTCATCCCAAAGATAAGCGCCATTTGCGCGCTTGATAAATGGCGGTATTCCTCCGACATGCCTGAAAGCTCTGACAGGGGAATTTACGCCGCCGACTAAGCTTTTTTTAGCTTCCTCAAACAACTTTTCCGACCTTGAATATTGCATAGTTAAAGCATCCACTAACACAATAAACCCCATCGACACAAGCCACTTTTAAAGTTCTGTTTCCACCACTCCTGTAATTAATCGTCAATTTTTCGTTTAAACGGGTAAACTTCAACCCTCCATAAGCACATTAAACTCATAATTGTTTAATAATATCAACATGATATCTATTTTATTAATTGGCATAGTCTTTGCTTATATCCTTACTTGGAGGGCATGAATACCAATATGATACGTCGGCTAATTACATTGAGTTTACTGGTAGTTGCGGGTTGCGGCGGCGGTTCAAGCGCTCCGACTTCGCCTGCTCAGGTGCCGACGTCTGTTGAATACGCAACTATTGAAGGGCAGGTAATGGTGGGCTCTGCCGATTTGAATCTTGCATCGCCAATTTCGAAATCGTTAGCATCAAAGGCCACGCCAAATGCAAGTATCACTACACTGGCCGATACTCCGCTGCCAAACGCAACCGTTGACTTATATAAAATATCCGCAGACGGAACGGAAGAGATTGTTGCAGGCAAGTCGACAACAACCGATGCTAACGGAAATTACACAATAACAGATTTTACGCCGGCCGTGCCGGGCACGGGGGCTTTGACCGATTTTTATTATGAAATCCGCGCGACGAGCGGAGACGTTGAAGTAATTGCGGCGGCCGCTCCAACAGAAGATGCAACGGTCAATTTAACGCCGGAAACAAAAGTTGCGGCTATTATGTTGAACGATGTTTTAAACGGCGCACAAACTATTCCTCAGAAATCAATCATCGATCAACTGAATACAGTAGTTTCTTATTCTCTTTATAATTACGGAGACACCGTAACTCAGCCATCAACCATCGCAACCGCTGAAACCAATTTGTTATACATAGGAACAGGCCTTGCTAACGACAGCGGTAACGCAGAATTTGCGGCAAGAGCAGTAGAGGCCGACAAAACCTATCTTGGAATATCTTCATCAACCGCCTCAGCCTATTTGGAAGAAAAAGTAATCCGGCGCGGTTGCTTGTATGATGCGGATCTGATCGTATCAAGCGATGCAATAAACGGAGCTTTTGCAGATGCCCTTATCAGCGGAACAACGGTGACACCCGATCAGATAATAACAGCATATAACAATAACTCTTCAAGCACTGCAACAGCCAGTGCTACCGCCGACGCCTTTGGCAATATTCTTACTGCTATTGAAAATGCTTTTACTCAAGGCACGGCGCTTGCTACAAGCAATGTTATCGGCGTCTATTCGCAAAGGGATTTGTCTGCAGTTGCAACGGATACGGCGCTGGAAATTGATCAGGGATTGTCATTTTTGGAATCCGTTGTCGGTTGCGGTGGCAGCGGAGTTGACTGGATAGGATTTACAAATGAGCTATTGGGAACTTCGCTGGCATACAATTCTTCTGCAGAAAAAGCCGGAGAAAGCACAGCCGGCAATTATATCGTCGATGAAAACCTGTATCCCAGCTCAACTGCTATTTGCCAGGAAGGCGGAACCCTGGGTGGAATAGTTATATTAGAGATGAATGCGGGGGTTTCCATAACAAGTGTCATAATTACAGGAAATGGCGACCCATTGACGCTTATCTATGATAATGAACACGCATACCGCATCAATCCGAATGATGCCAGCGCAGCAAGATGCATTGGTTTCGGCACAGAAAAGGAAATAACAGTCACTGCTAATTTTAGCGACGGTTCCTCTGATGTAATAACAAAAACCATTACATCCCTTGATGTTCCGGAACCGACAATTTCATCCGTGGACAGATGTGACACGGAACTGGGGATGTTACTAAGCGAAAGCGAGCTTGATCCAACCTGCGTATCCGTTTCGCGACCGGTGTTTCAGTGGGTCCCTTCGCCAGGCGCGGAAAACGTTCCGACCGATGCGCCGTCGGGATCAAAGCTAATGTATGTATTTGACGTAACCTCACCATGCAGCTCATATCAGGTAACAAGCCCCGTCGATAAGAGCTTTATGCTGTCTCCGATAGAATGTGATCCTGCGGCGTGCGGCGAAACGACGGGAACCTGCCGGCTGTTCATGAGAGCGGAAGTATATGACGCCAACGGAAGAATCATCAGCGCCGGTCCGGCCGCATTTGCATACGTTTGCGTGGAAGGACAACCCGATTGCGCATCATCGGATGACTGGTGATAAATTTTATGAAAAAGTTTTTAAACATATTTATCCTGATGATTTTATTGGCGGCCGTTTCATTGACGGGTTGCGGCGGCAGCAGCGGAAGCACGAGTTCGACAAGCGACGATAGCGGCACGGAAGAAAGCGGCGGAGGAAGTTCCGGAAGCAGCAGCACGCCGGATGCCACGCAGCCGTCTGTTGACGGAATATCAGTAGAAGATGCGGCAACCGCCGTTGAAGCAGGAGATCCCTTCGTAATAACATTTAGCGAAGATATGGATTCAACGACGATTACTGCCGGCACAATAACGCTGGTCAACACCGATACGAGCGAAGAGGTGCCTGTGGATATTTCTTCATCCGGCAAAATAGTTACGATAACACCAACTGTAGACCTTGATTTTTTCACCGAATATACATTGACGGTTGCAACGGGAACAAAAGACCCGAGCGGAAACTCGTTGGATCAAAGTTATACAAGAACATTCACAACAGGCGACGGAAGCTGGAAGACCGCCAAGACTATAAACTCTGCAGGCCTCTGGCCGGCAGTTGTGATGGACGAAAATACGAATGCCTTGTTTGCATGGAGCATTCCAAGCGGGGCTACGCCCGGTATTTATGCTACGTCTTATACCGCCAGCACAAGGGGCTGGAGCGATGAGGAGGCGATCGGAAGCGGCATCATGACCAGCTTTAAAATGGATATGAACACGAGCGGCGATGCTTTTGCAATATGGTCTAAATCCGGCAGAACGTATGTCGCCAAATACTCTGATGCCTCATGGGAAACTGCAACGGCCATCGACAGCATTGCCGATGCAACTACGTACGGATATCAAGACATAGAGATCGATGAAAATGGAAATGCTATTGCTGTCTTCGCCGAAACTCACACCGCGCCAACGATAGGATTGTCTGCAAACATTTACACGGCGGCAACCGACTCATGGGGAAGTCCGACCTCTTTGTGGGATGACGGCGTATATGGCCAAATCGCAATGAATGCCAGCGGGGTTGCAATGGCTGTAGGTACTCCTTTGGCTTCGGGCGGATACACAAATGTGAAGGCAAGCCGGTATTCATCGGGCTCATGGAGCTCTCCAGTAACTATTAATTCGGATTCACATGACGGAACTATCTACGCCGGCATGCAGGTTGCAATGGATTCGAACGGAAACACAATTGCGGTTTGGATACAGGATAACAATCTCTGGGCAAACATTTACAGCGCCAGCACCAGTTCGTGGGGAACGGCGGGACTTCTTGAAACTGGCAGCGGCGCAGCATCCGTGCCGCAGATAGCATTTGATAATGATGGCAATGCTATTGCCGTTTGGCAGCAAAGCGATGGAACTTATACCAATATATATTATAACCGTTATAACGGTACTGCTTGGGGCGGGGCCACTTTATTGTCCAATGCCACATCAAATGCTACAAATCCTCAAATAGCAATCGACAAAAACAACAACGCAATCGTCGTTTGGACTCAAACCAACGGAAGCGCGGTCGATGTCTATGCGATCCGCTACGTTGCCAGCACAAGCTTGTGGGGAGAGACTGAAGTTATAGATAACACTTCCTATACCGCCAGTAGCCCACAAATTGCGATGGGCGGCAACGGAACAGCCACTGCGGTGTGGTATCAACAGAACGAAGGAAACATTAGTATCGGCGCAAATAGATTTAAATAAACGTTTAATACTGCGTTCCCGGGCCGGTGGCGACTGCATCGACTGTAAAAGAGTCTATGTACCCTATATCAGCTGTGCTGTCGCTCTCACAGTAAATGCCTATGACATAACTGTCCGTCAAATCAGCCGGCGTTGACCCAATTGAAGCGTAGTCATCCTCCTCCGCAAATTTATAACCCGCCGTTGCCGTTGTGCCGTCCCATGCAAGTTGAAGATATAATGGTTCGCCCGCAAACACATGCGAAGCCGGATTGCATGCTGCCTCTGCCGCTGTTGTGTTCACATTTTGTTGCAATTTACATGCCCCTCCCGCTGCTTTTACAATTAACGAATTGTTAACGATGGAGTTATTGGTGATTGGTTGATC
The DNA here is from genome assembly GCA_016180865.1 of Deltaproteobacteria bacterium. Taxonomy (GTDB): domain Bacteria; phylum UBA10199; class UBA10199; family 1-14-0-20-49-13; genus JACPAJ01. The sequence goes on along the minus strand of JACPAJ010000058.1, from coordinate 15,646 downwards.
GGTAGCAACGGCGATCAGCCCGCAAGTGTACGGGCTTGAATTGGCGGGCACAACCAGTGATGCCGTAAATGCAGATGCCTCAAAGCTTTTATATATGTACGGACCGCCACCACCGGTTGCGGCATCATTGGTGCTCGGGCTATAGAACATGGAACCATCGTCCGAAACCGTAAAAAATACCGGAAGATCGGCGAAATCAGATATTTTTTTGTACATCCAGCATGAACCTGTCTGAATTTCCGCTACGCTCTCTATAAACCCAAGCGTATCAACCGTAAAATCGTCGTCAGTTGCGCATTGCGTGCTAACTAAGTACGTAGCCGCCTCCGCCAGCGCATTTCCTGCGGCGTCTTTAAGACCTGTGCCAAGGGATAATTCACATGGAGAATAACCGGGGAGATCGCTTTCAACTGGAACCGTCCATATTATATTATCACTTGTCGCCGGCGTGCTTATTGTAACAGCGGCTTCATTACATGTAAGCGTTATATTATCGGCAATCACAGTTGCCGGATCCATCGCCTCGCTAAATGTTATCGTAAAAAAATCTGTCGCATTTGCCAAACCTGAGACCCTATCATCTCCAGCTGTAGATGACAGCGCCGTATCAGCGCCTCCGTTATCTGTTGTTACCGAGCTTACGGTCGGCGCAGTTGTATCTGCTGTATCGGTTCCGCTGCCATCTGAACTAGAACTGGACGTGGTACTTGAACCTCCGCAGGCTGCCAGCATAAAAATTAATCCCAAACATAACAATTTGATATGCTTCATATTTCTTCCTCCTAAGCTAAAAGACTATTGACTATATAAGATTAGCACACTATCAAAGCCGTTGCAATATGCGATTTCCCATAAAACAAACGATTGCAGTGGCAAAATCGATTGTCAAAAATAAAAGGGCCGGAATTCCGCGATTTCCTTTGGTTTTAATGCTGGAGCCTCTTCATGCCTGCAATCTTAAATGTGAGGGCTGCGGCCGAATCAGAGAATACGCGGCCACTTTATCCCAGCAACTCCCTTTGGATAAATGTATCAAGGCTATAAACGATAGCCAAGCGCCTGTTGTTTCAATCTGCGGCGGGGAACCTCTGCTTTATAAGGATATAGCCGAACTCGTCCGCAAGTCACTTGATCTCGGCAAAGTCACATATCTTTGCACCAATGGAACCATACTCGACTGGAAGCTCGACATTTTAAAACCGCATCCGATGTTTAATATCAACGTTCATATCGACGGCATGGAAAAAACGCACGATGCAATCACAAAACGGCCCGGAACGTTCAGGCAAATTACCGAAAATATCAGGCTTGCAAAAAAGGCCGGCTTTACAATCTGCACCAATACGACAGTTTATAAAGAAACCTCTCCGGAAGAAATCGGGGACCTTTTCGCTCATCTGCAGTTCCTTGGCGTGGATGGAATGCTGGTGTCTCCTGGTTTTGATTACTCGGATGTGGAAGAACGCGCATTTTTTATGACGGCGTCTGAAATCCGGGATAAATTCAGCAAAATAAGAAAATACGCAAAAAAATGCCGCGTTTGGAGCACCCCTCTTTATTTGGATTTCCTTGCCGGCCTTCGGAAGTACAACTGCACCCCTTGGGGAAATGTGACATACAACATCGAAGGATGGAAAGCGCCCTGCTATCTGATAACCGACAGGCATTTTGCCGACTTTAACGAGTTTATGAATTCAGTTGATTGGACGAGATATCAATCGCGCGCCGATAAGAGATGCCAAAACTGCATGGTTCACTCCGGATTTGAAGCCACGGTTGCTCTTGAAACCGGATCAAATTTAAAAGATGGGCTTCGGATGGCGTGGTGGACGATATTTTAACCTATGATTGCTATCTTCGCCGCATTAAAAGACGAAATTAAATTTATCCTTCCTGAAATCGACATCTACGAAAAAATCTGCCTTCGGCCCTCGATTATTTTCAGGGGCGAATACTTAGGAAAAGACATTCTGGTTGCGCATACAGGCGTCGGATATGCAAAAATGAAACGCGCGGCCGATTTTTGCATAAAAGAATATCGGCCGGAACTTTGCATAAACATCGGTTATTGCGGAGCGCTAACTCCTAATCTCTCGCTTGGGCAGCTTGTAATAGCCGATTCGGTGATTTACGAAAGCGTCGGGGCCGCTATTCCCACGGACATAGCATCCATTTCACAAAAAATAGACATCGCTTGCAAAAACGCGCAGATAAAATTTCAAAAGGGGAGCATTTTAACCGTCGATAAAATCGTCTCAAGCCCGCATGAAAAAGCTTTTCTAGGCACAAAATTCGGAGCTATTGCTCTTGACATGGAATCCGCCGGCCTTGCCGATGCCGCAACAATATCAAAAACGCCATTTGCGGTAATGCGGGCGGTTTTGGATCCGATGGATATGCATCTCCCGAATTTCACAACCGAAGATTCCGCCAACAATATAAATATCGTTATTAAAAATATAGCAAGCAAGCCTCAAAACATACTTGCGCTGCCTCAGCTTCACTATTGCGCATCCGAGGCGCGCCAAACAATAGAAAGGTTTACAAATGAATTCATCAAAAACTAAGATTATTACCGCCTGTTTCATGTTGTTTTTCTTTTTATCGTGCCAGCGGCGCGATTTAGGCCAGCTGACCCTTGTCAACAGCAATACCGATGCGATTAAAATATCGGTTGACGGAAGATCTTTTGGAATACAGCCTTCAAATCATATAACGAAGGAATTCCCGCAGGGAAAACATGAAATAAGGATTAATGACGGAGCTCCGTTCGCAATTGAAATGCAAAAGGACAAAACGACGGCCGTTGATTCAAGCGGACTTTCGTGCTTTGCGGTGCTTGATTTTGCCCAGAGATACAGAGGCGGCAACCCGCAAGTTGTTGAAACATTCTATCATCAGCAGGTGTTTATGACCAAAGTCAAAATGTCCACAGTGCTGGGAAGCTTTCTGCCTAAGAAAATTTCAAACGACCAGCCGGCAATGCGCCTGCATCAGATCGATTGCGAAATCATTGACGACAAAATCGCGCTTATCACCGAGCTGGCGATGATCCCTTGAATTATTTAACGATTGATTTGCGAACCCGCGACCATATTCCCAAAAACATATTCACATCTTTCCGCCTAAGCCCCGAGCGGCCGCAAATTTCTTTAAAAGCCTGCATTATCTTTTTTCTGAGTTTTCCGCCGTCGTCGTCATATCCGATTTTTATCAGCATATCATCTAAGCTTGCGAGCATCGGACGCAATTCTTTTTGATCGACAAACATATCCGCTTTGTCTAATTTTAAATTATAGCTTTTGCGAAATATTTCGTAGCATGCAATTAATACCGCCTGCGCCAGATTCAGTGAGCCATAAGGTTCAAAAGTCGGGATATGGACCCTAAAATCGCATTGATATAATTCATCATTTGTCATGCCGTCATCCTCGCGGCCGAAAACAAGCGCCACATTGCCCTTTTTCATTCTCCCGGCTAATAACGGAGCAATCTCTTCAAGTTCATAATGCGGCTTTCTTGTTTTGCTCAATCTCCTTGTAAATGCCACCGAACAGGTCTCATCGGCCAAGGCACCTTTTAAGTCGGTAAAAAATCCGGCTCCATCAACAACATCCTTTGCGAAACAGGCCATGCGATATGCTTCCGTTTGATTATATTTTACGGGATTCACAAGTTTAAGCTTATTTATCCCGCAGTTCTTCATCGCTCTCGCAACCATCCCGATATTTAGCGACCCCTGCGGCTCGACAAGCGTCACTGAAAAATTATCAAGCATGATTGCCGTTCTTTAATCGTTTATCTCCAAGAAAGCAAGATGACCGTTATTTTTGGTTAAATTTGGCTAATTTTAATTGGTAAGATGGGGAGATAGGGAGATGGCGAGATAGGGAGATAGGCAGATATTTCGGTTGTTTAAATTGCCTCCTAACTTATTGAAATACCTAACTATCTTGCTATATACCCATCTTCCTATCTTGTCATCCGGCCATCTTCCTATCTTGCCATCCGATCATCTGGCACGCGCCTTGCTTTATAAAGCAGCATGACGAACAATAAAGGAGATAAAATGAAACTAATAATTGTGATAGTAACGGTAACTTCAATATTTTCTGCTTGCGGTCTCGGTCCTCTCGAATCAAACATTACCGCTCAGGGTTCGCTAAACAATGCAAAAATGGATAAGGAAATATTTGCTAAGGCCTATGGCAATTGTGACGGCGGCTGTTCTAATGAAAATTGCTCATGCAACCTTGATGATGGATGCCGCACGCCTAATTACACGCACACGGTTTCTTGGGATTGGAGCGAGCTTCCGGAAGGCGTCACTCCTCCTGAAATCACAGAAGTATCAGCCGACGACAAATATGAAATATTCAGCAAAGTCTCTTTCACGCCGACCGAGCCCGGACAATATACTTTAGCTGTAACTTTGGAATGTTCCGATGGGTACACAACCACTACCTATACGGATTATTCCAATTACATAGTTGCCGATGATTCATCCATGGAGGCGCAATGAAAAAAATTCTGATAATTACTGGATTATTAATTCTCTATATCTTGGCTTTAATTATATGAGGGAAATAAAATGAAACAATACTATAAAGAAGCGCTATTGCTGATATTGGTTGCTCATTTCACAGGATGCGCGGTTTTACTCAACACCACTTCCGCTGATTATCAAATAACAACTCCATCTGAAGTCGTAATGGGTACTTACAATTTTCTGGATATGACCGGAAGTTGCAATGAAAGTGGAGACGACGGCGGCCCTTTTACAGCAAAATCGATCCAATGGCGGTGGATAGAAACACCGGATAATTCAAACCAGCCCGAAATTATAAAAATTTATGGTCAAACCCAAATCACTTTTCTTCTGGAAAGCGCCGGCACATATAAAATAGAGGCTGATATCGAATGTGTTTCTCCTCATTATGGAGATTCCGTATCAAAAACAGTGGAAGCCTCGTTTGAAGTCATTGAAAAAAATCTTGCCCTTGTTTCAACTGAAATCCTGTCTCAAAGCGAAGGGGAAGCAATCGGGGATGAATCATATTCAATGCTTCAATCTCTTTACAAAATATATCCTGACATGGACGCATGGTACAAAAGCGACTTTAATGCCGACGGAAATGAGGATATTCTTCTCTATTCAAAAACGCATAATGACAATGATGAAAATGAAACCTCTTGGTTTATCACATCCGCAAATGGCGATGAAATGCTCCAACTGGACGAGGGCTCATCTTCGATTAATTTCGAATATATGTTATCCATATTGGGGACCCAGCAATCAGATGAAGATGGAGTCCTTTTCATCTATGTGCTTGTAAAAACGGACGATTATGTTTATCTCCTTGTCAAATACGAACTAAATTACACTGAAGGGTCCATCAACGCCACCGGAACAATTAAGTATTCAAGCTTTACAGATGGATATCCAACGGATGCTATAGACTTAGACGGCGACAACTCTTTAGAACTGATAGTTGCTGATTATGGAGACATCGTTTCAATCGGAAGCGATGGAAACACTGTATCGTCTTACGGAAAATTTATCACAGACAATTCAGCGAGCGTTGTCGGCAAAAAAGACACGACCGGCGATGGATCAGACGAGTTAATTTTACAGATTGGAACCGGTTATTTTATTTATAGACAGCCGTAAAATACACAGTAGAAAATAACATTGGAGCCATATTAAAAAGATGGTATATACAAACATATGAAAAAAATTATTTTAGCGGCGGCGGTTTTATTAATGTTCAACGCAAATGCATTTGCTAAAAAAACCAATTTGCATAAAGTTAATGGGGCTGGCGACGAATATCAATTCTCATTAAAACTCGATTACATTCCCTCGACATATTACAGCGCTTTAAACTGGTTAGGAGAATCCGGTCAATTCACAAACGGCGCGGGCTTAACTTTTGAGGGTCGCGGTGATAACCTGTGGGGATTTCAAGGATTCTCAAATTATCGTCACATAGGCAAAATCGAGGTTTTAGCCCTCGGTGGAAATGCTGTTTATCATTTTCGTGACGATTTTTCATCAAAAATAGATCCATATTTATTAATCGGCGGCCAAATATTATTTGCCGTTGAAGGTTCAAACAGCGATGGATTTATTCCGGTTATGAACATTGGCTCCGGCGTAAATTTTGCTTTAACCAAGCATCTCGGTTTTCACGTGGATGCAATAGCAAGCCCTTTGGTACTTATTCTTCCTCTTATAATTTTAGAAGGGCGGGCCGGAATTGTCATAACATTTTAATTATGAAAAAATCTTCAACGCTTCTAATAATCATCGCAATCGCCTCACTAATAATAGCTTCGATTTATTTTTTTCGCACGGCTAGAATATGGATAGACAAACCTTTTCCGGGTTATTTAACATTCGAAAACGGCGTAATGGGCGGATTTAACCAGTTCGACTGGCAAGGCTATGAAGCAGGCTTTAAATATCATGACATTTTAAGCAAAGAAGATCTAACCAAGGCAGCCCCGATGGTTTTTGCCGTCCGCGATTTTCTCAGGGTATTTTTCATGCCGTTTGCAACCGGCATAATTTATCTGATCCTGTCTCTGATAATTTATATTGTCGCAAGGGGCTCTCCGGGAATAACGCCATTTGTTCTCTTTCATCTCGGCATTTCATATTATCTGTTGTCTGTTTTTGATCTGCTGACAACTTATACAGCCAGCTGGCTCTTTCTTTTGAACTTCGCCCTGATCCCCGCTTATATGAGCCATTTTGCGCTTATTTTTCCAAATCCACAGCACGCGGCTAAAAAAAATCTGCTTTTAGTAATTCTTCCGTACATTATCTCCCTTACGCTTTTTATTCCCTAAATGATTGTGATTGGATACACTATTTTATCATATTTTTTATGGCTCGGCATGCTTATCAAACGCACGCAAGACGGAAAACATCCGTTTGCAAAAATTACCGCCAAATATCTTTTGCTTGGCCAGATTTTAGCGTTTATAATTCCGTTAACCGCGGCAATCGCTGTTTTTATTTTAAAAATGAACATCCCCCTTAATCTTGTAACTCCCGTTACCATAGCATTGCCGATTGCCTCATTATTTGGAATTGTCCTTGGAAATTTAAAAAAGACGCAGCTTCAGCTGGTGCAGTCCGAAAAAATGGCGTCTTTAGGCCAGCTTATCGCCGGCGTTGCGCACGAAATAAACAACCCGACAACTTTTATATATTCAAACATTGAGCCCTTGAAAAAATACACCGATTATCTGGCCGGAACAATACGCGCCGATTCGCCGCTTTATCGCGGAGAAATGAAAGCAGGTGAAGTCATATCCGATTTAAAATCGATGATTGAAAATATCGAAGAGGGGGCAAAGAGGACAAAAGAAATTGTCGCCGATTTAAGAAAATTCGTCCACTCGGCCGATGATACGGCAAATGCCGTTGACATTAATGCCGGAATAGAAAGCACCATCCATCTATTAAAACACGAGCTTGGCAACCGCATCGCTCTTCACAAAGAGCTCGGCGATATTCCTAAAGTCGTGGCAAATACCGGGCAGCTGAATCAGGTCTGGATGAATCTTTTAAAGAACGCCATCGACGCCATAGAAGGAAATGGGGAGGTTTGGATAAAAACATCTCTATTTGAAAAAACCATCACGGTTGAAATACGCGATTCCGGAAAAGGGATTCCGCACGATATAATGCCCAAAATCTTCGATCCGTTTTTTACAACTAAACCGGAAGGCGCCGGCACTGGGCTGGGATTATCAATCTGCCAGCAGATAATAAACAGATGGCGCGGCTCAATCGATGTTCAATCCTCTCCCGGAAAAGGAACGTCCTTCATTGTAAAATTAAGTGTAACTTAATAGCGGAATCTGTTATATGCTAGGGCTATGCCAAAGCCGATCGTGTTATATGTCGATGACGATACCGCCAATCTTGAAACTTTTAAACGCTCTTTCAGATTCGATTATGATGTAAAATGCGCTCCGTCCGCGGCGGAAGGGCTGAATATCGTTAAAACCGAAAAAGAGCTTGGCTTGATTATTACGGACCAGAGGATGCCGCAGATGACGGGGATCGAGTTTTTAAAAGAAGCTATCAAGCTCAATCCCCATCCTCAAAGAATTATTCTTACAGCTTTTACCGACAATGAAGCTCTTTTAAAGGCAATTCAGGAAGGCCATGTTTATGATTATATCGTAAAGCCATGGGAGCCAAAAACTTTGAAAGAAATCTGCGATAAGGCGATTGCGATATATAACGACAGAATAGAAAAGATAAAAAAATTGTTCGCGTCTGAAACAAAACTTCAGATTTTTGAGGAAGATGTAAAATCTAAATACAATTTTGATGAAATCATCGGATGGAACGACGGCCTTGCCTCCGTAATGGCTCAGGTTAAAAAAGTTGCCGCATCAAATGCGACAGTTTTAATACGCGGTGAAACGGGCACAGGCAAGGAACTTATCGCGAGAGCAATACATAATTCGAGCTCAAGAAACGACTCGGCTTTTGTTGCGGTTCATTGCGCCGCTTTATCGCCCGGAATTCTTGAAAGCGAGCTTTTTGGCCACGAAAAAGGGGCTTTCACGGGGGCCATTGCTTCCAAAAAAGGCCGTTTTGAGCTTGCGGACGGCGGAACATTATTCCTGGATGAAATCGGCGACCTGCCTGAGCCGGTTCAGGTTAAGTTATTGCGTATTTTACAGGAACGTAATTTTGAAAGAGTCGGAGGAACGGAAACAAAAAGCGTTGATGTCAGGCTTATTACCGCAACACACAAGCCTTTAGAAGAACTTGTTAAAACCGGAAAATTCAGGCAGGATCTCTTTTTCAGGCTTAACGTCATTCCGATAAGCCTGCCGCCTCTTCGGGAAAGAACGGGTGACATAAAAAAACTAATCGATCACTTCCTTGTAAAGTATAATAAGGAGCTCGGGAAAAACTTATCTATTGAACCAAAAGCATATGAACTTTTGGCAAAATATGACTGGCCGGGAAATGTCAGGGAATTGCAGAACATAATTGAAAGGGCTGTTGTATTGGGCGAAGAAACAATCGCTTCGGACGATTTAATTCAAAATTTTTCCGAAGATTCTTCAACATTTGACAACTTACCGCTTCTCGATTCAATTAAAGGAGAAGAAGCAAAAAAAATTGTCTGTGCCATGAAACAGGCACGTGGAAATATCAGCGAAGCCGCCCGCCTTTTGGGCATCGCCAGAAGCACTCTTGTTCACAGGCTTAAAAAATACAAAGTATTGTAGCCCTTGACAAGTTTAACTCATCATCCTATTGCCTTTAATCATGTCCGCAAATTCTAATCTTTTAATTTTAACTGCCGCAATAATCGGCTTTATCCACACGCTTGCAGGGCCGGATCATTATCTTCCATTTATAATGATGGCCAAGGCCAAAAAATGGTCTCATCTTAAAACGGCTATTGTAACTGTTGCGTGCGGTATCGGGCATGTCGCAAGCTCCGTTATTTTAGGGCTTATAGGCATCGCTTTTGGCATTGCGCTGCATAAGCTGAAATTGATTGAATCTTTTAGGGGCAATATCGCCGCTTGGGCGCTGACGGCTTTCGGTTTTACATATATGATTTGGGGAATATGGAAGGCCCTAAAAAACATATCCCACGCTCACCCGCATATTCATGAAGACGGCGCCGAACACCGCCACGAACATTCACACGCGTTGAGCCACTCGCATCTCCACGAATCCGGCAAAATAAATATCACTCCATGGATACTATTCACAATATTCGTGTTCGGCCCCTGCGAGCCTTTAATTCCAATCTTAATGTATCCCGCTGCTACGGAAAATATCGGCTCGCTTTTGCCGGTTATCCTTATTTTCAGCATCGCAACGATTGGGACCATGCTGGCCATGGTTTATCTCTCTTTGTTCGGGCTTAACCGCATTCGATTGCGAATGTTCGAACGTTATTCCCATGCAATCGCCGGCGGGGCGATATTTCTTTCAGGTTTTGCGATTTTATTTTTAAGATTATAATTCACTCTCCGGGCCCGGATTTGCTTTTTCAAGCTTTCCAAGCCATGAAAACCAGAGTGTGCTCTTGGCGGGAAATTTTATACCCTGAATCGTCTGTGCTGATGCCAAATAAACCCTTTCGATTTTTTCATTTCCGTCATAATTAATAACTGTCTCTGCGGCAAACAAAATTCTCTGCACCTTTTGTTCCACCGCAAGGATTGAACCCATTATGCGGCCGTTGCTATAAAACCACACTTTTGTTCCGGCGGTAAATTCAAATTTCCCGATATCTCCTTTTAGAGCAAGAACGCCCTCTGAAACTTTGGCATTACGTAAAAAAGAAAGCTCTGCTCCAGCAGCAAAAACCAGCTTTCCGACACGTACATTTGCCGACGGTATAGCATAACTAAGAGATCCGTCCTTTCTAAAACAAAGTTTTGAACCCGCCGCAAACTCTATTTCATCAATCTTTTTCGGTGATGATAATGTCAAGGCTTGAACTCCTCCATCTTCATCAAAATAGATTTCAGTTCCTTTTGCGGCCCTTAGTTTCTCGCCCTTCCGATATTCAATATCCTGGTCTTCGGCCAAAGTTGCAAAAGTCAATTTTCCGCTTTTTGAAAACCAAACCTCGGTCAATGCTGCGCATTTGACACCCTGAACAAATTGATCTTCCGCAAGCATTGCACGCGCCAATTTACTATCTTCAAAAACAACTTCCGCCCCCCTTTCAAAACCAATCCCCGCCACATCCTGCTTTGTCGATAAAACAGCGCGAGCCAATAAGCCATTTTTGTCAAAATAAAGTTCGGCTCCCTTTTTAAATATTATTTCGCCAATCTTCACTTCACCGGAAGGAATAACTTTTGCCAAATCTCCGTCGTCATCGAACCACAATTCAGTCCCTTTTGAAAAAAATATTCCGTTAATCTCCCAATCCACGGGGAGTTCAACATAAAATGCTTTATTGCCCTGAAATTCAACCTTGGTGTTTTTTGGAAGAACCGTTTTGAATATTTTTTGATCGGATGTCGGAGTTGCTGACAATAATTTATTCTTATTATAAAAATGAAGTTCCGTTCCCTCCAGCAATTGGATCCCATTGATTTCGCATGGTCCTCCAAGAACCGCATGAAAAGTTTGCTCGCCAAAAATTCTCACTTTTGTCCCTTTTGGCAATTTTATTCCGTTTACTTCGCCCTCTTCGCCAAGCGGATCAACATTATCCCATTCATTTGCTTCAGTCTCCTGGCAGACGTCGTTACGGCAATAGATAAACAATAAATTATTTTGCCGATGGGTATTTTCAACGATATTTATCTGAGATGGGGCGTCTCTATAAGAATCGCGTGAAATTTGAAGAGATGTGTTTATTTCTGCACGTGTTTCCCTCCTTATTTCACTGTTTATTTCCCTTAATTTCATAGTGTTATTATTATCGGCCATTATTCATAAAGGTTGCTTAAAATGTTCGCCCCAATGACTGCAATAATTAAATTGACTCTCAGCCGGTTCCCATGCGAAAATTATCGGCGTGGAAAGTTATAAGAACTTCTTTAAAAAAACCTCGGTTATTTTAACTTTTTCTCTCATGGCCACCTTCTTCGGATGGATTCTTTTGGATTTTGCTCCGGCCAAAGATCTGGATAATATAATTGCCGATAAAAATATCGTCTATTTCGCGCCTCCGACAACGATATCGGACGATATTGTGATCATTTTCTTAGATGAAGCAACAATGAAGGGGCTTCCTTATCGCTCCCCTGTGCCGCGTGATTTTTTATACAGTTTAAACGAAAAAATATTGGCTGCCGGCCCAAAAGCGGTCGGTTATGATATATTTTTTAAAGACCCAACCTTGGAACCGATCGACAACCAGCTAGCGGCTTCGTTTGAAAATGGGCCTGTATACGCCGTCTCTGCAGGCAAAACCGATGAAGCAAACAAAGAATATGAAGACCTGCCGATGGGTCTATTTTTAATGCCTTAAAAGGAGTTGGATTATCCGATCTGCCGTTCAGCGCGTCTGACACAACAGTTAGAACCGCTCAGTTTGAATTCGATATTAACGGAAACATACGCCAGAGTTTTGTTTCTGCTTTATACAATGCCTCAACCGGCGGCCGGGCTGAAGCAATAATCCACGATCCCGCGAATAGCCTGTCGATTCTCGGAATTAAATTCTCCCCCTACCAAAACACTAACACACTAAAATACCAACATACTAACATCCGCTATTCCGCCCCCCCTTCAAAGATCGGCGCAGAAAACAATCTCTTCAAAATTTTTCCGGCTCACCTGGTAGAGAAAGGCCTTATCCCGCCGGACTGGTTAAAAGATAAGATCGTCCTTGTCGGCGCAGCCTATGATGACGGCACAGACGCATATATAACGCCCTATTATGCCGCCAGATATAATTATGAACGGATGCCGGGAGTTGAAATACACGCCAACATATTAAATCAGCTTTTTACAAAACAGTTTTACTACCATGTTCCAAAAAATATAATTCTGGTTTTCATGATTATAGCCGGCGTTTTGTTTTCGCTGGCATTTTTGCACGGCTCTATTTGGAGGTCGGTCGCGGCGGTTTTCGCATTTACAATTCTTTTCGGCCTTTTGATTATTGTTTCATTTAATAAGCTCGGCCTTATTATCCCGTTTGTGCCTCTGGAAGGATCAATGATTGCAACCCTCGGAACGGCTTTAGGCTACCGCTTTGTCACCGAAGGCAAACAAAAAAGATTCATAAAAAGCGTTTTTGCAAAATATGTTCCGCCGTCGGTCGTCGATAAAATGATCGCCAACCCTAAACTCCTGACCCTCGGCGGCGAGCAGCGCGAAATTACCGCCATGTTTACCGATATTGCTTCATTCACCACAATTTCGGAAAGGCTCGATCCAAAAACGCTTGTCTCATTTTTAAATGACTATCTGGACAAATTAACGCGGATAATCTTTAAATACGGCGGCACACTGGATAAATACGAAGGCGATGCGATAATTTCCTTTTTCGGCGCTCCGATTGAATGCGAAAATCACCGCGAGTCGGCTCTCCGAGCTGCAATTGAAATGCAGAAAGCTTGCGCGGAAATTTCCGACAAGTGGAGGGCAATATGCGGACGGGATATTGTAACGCGCATAGGGCTGAATTCCGGGCCCGTTGTGGTTGGAAACATGGGAAGCGACTTGCGCTTTGACTACACGGCAATCGGCGATGCGATGAATCTTGCCTCAAGGCTTGAGGGGGCAAACAAGCATTTTGATACGCGCATACTGGCAAGTTCGGCTGTAATTTACGAAAAAAATGAGGGGCTTAAATGCCCGTCCGATATAGTAATCCGCGCGATAGCCCTTGTCAAAGTAAAGGGCAAAACCGAGGCCGTAAAGGTATTCGAAATTGTGGGATTGAAAGATGAGATCGATCCTGCTATTATAGAAAAAATCAAAAATCAGCCCGAATTAAAAGAGGTTGTGGAGCTTACATCAAAATAAAAAAGGAGGCGGCATGCGAAAAATATTATATTTGACACTTTTGCTTTCAATGTTATGCCCGTCAATCACTATGAGCAGCCAAAAAGATTCCGAAGCCGCCGATCTTATAAAAACCGTCGTATCCAAAATCGAGCCGGCCATGAAGGAATATTCGATTGCTTCATGGAAGGCCACAACAACCGGAAAAAAAGAATGGTATAAAAAATATGGCGACGCGGAAATCGCCTTCAGAAAAATTTTAAGCGATAAAGGAACGTTTGAAAAAATTAAAGACCTTAAAAAAGCTAAAATCAGCGACCCCATTTTAAAAAGGCAAATCGATCTTATATATCTCGATTATCTTGAAAATCAGATCGATCCTTCGTTAAATGAAGAACTCGTCCGGATGGGACGCGCTCTTGAAGAAAAATTCAACACCTTCCGGGCAAAAATCGACGGGGTTGAAACGACGGACAATAAAATCCGCGTAACTTTGAAAAAATCGAAGGATATGGCCGAACGCGAAAAGACATGGGAAGCCAGCAAGCAGATTGGCGCCCTTGTGGCTCCGGATCTTATAGCTCTTGTAAAAGAACGGAATAAAGCGGCTCGCAGTCTAGGATTTAAAAACTTCTACACGATGTACCTTGAGCTCGGAGAGCAGAACGAAAACGAGCTTTTCGGCGTCTTGGATAAGCTCGCCCAGCTGACTAAAGGCCCGTTTAAAGACCTTAAAAAAGAAATTGATGAAGCTCTTGCAAAACGCTATGGAATCAAAGTTTCAGAACTTAAGCCGTGGCACTATGAAGATGTATTTTTTCAGGAAGCGCCGGAAGTCTATAATGTCGACCTCGATAAATATTTTAAAGGGAAAGATATCGTCAAGCTTGTAAAAGATTACTATTCCGGGATGGGGCTTCCGATAGACGATGTTCTTGCGCGAAGCGATCTTTTTGAGCGAAAGGGAAAAGAGCAGCATGCGTACTGCACTAATATTGACAGAGAGGGCGATATCAGAATTTTAGCAAATGTAAAATCGGACGAGCGCTGGGCCTCCACAATGCTGCACGAATCGGGACACGCCGCGTACGAAAAATATTATGCAAAAGATCTGCCATACCTTTTGCGCGAACCGCCGCACATCTTTACAACTGAAGCGATTGCCGAGCTTTTTGGAAGGTTAACCAATAATGCCTCATGGCTGAAAGGCACGCTCGATAAAAGCAAACAATCCGAGTTTGAATCCCTAAAACCCAATCTGGAAAAAGCGCTCCGAGCCAACGCTTTGTTTTTTGTCAGATGGGTTGAGGTTATGACCCACTTTGAGCGCGCGCTCTATTCCAATCCGGACCAGAATCTAAACAAGCTCTGGTGGAATCTTGTCGAAAAATATCAGCTGGTAAAGAAGCCCTCCGGAAGAGACAATCCCGACTGGGCGGCTAAAATACACTTTACAACCGCGCCGGTATATTATCACAATTATCTTTTGGGAGAGCTTCTCGCTTCGCAGCTCCTGCATTATATAGATAAAAACATCGCCAAAAAAGACGAGGCGTTTGTCGCCAACAAAAAAACCGGCGAATACCTTAAAGAAAAAGTTTTTGCCCCCGGCGACAGATTAAGATGGGATGACCATATAAAATATGCAACCGGCGAAAAATTAACGCCGAAATATTTTGCGGAGGAATTTATAAAATGACAAAAAAAATCGTACTCGTTCTTTCATGTTTCATGCTCTCTTTCGGAGCTTTTGCGGATTCAGGCGTTGTGATCGAAGCCAAGGGCTCGGTTACAATAAACAATGCCGGAAAATCCGTTAAAGCCCAGACAGGAACCTCATTTGCCGACGGTGCAACTATTGATGTGGCAAACGGCGGAAGCGCAACACTGATGTTTTCAAACGGCGCTACAAAAAAACTTGGCAGCGGCGAAAAATTTACAGCCGTTAAAGCCGCTCCCGGACAAAACAACGGCACCCCATTAGTAAAAGGGATTGCCATGGCTTATAATGATGCCTCAAAAGCCAGCAAAGGCCCTTCTGTTCATGCAATGGTAAAAGCTGCTCCCGGAAGAAAAGTTGCCGCAAAGGGAGATACGTCTCTGACCCCTGAGCGGGCAAAGCTGATGGATGCGGATTTAAAGCAGATTAATGCCTTGGGTCTCGATAAG
>JACPAJ010000144.1 GCA_016180865.1 Deltaproteobacteria bacterium | reverse complement strand
AATGCATCGTTTGGAGGTTGTATTTCATCTGAGGGCTCGCTGACCATTTCAAAAACAACTCTTAAAAACTGTACGGCCACCAACATCGGCGGGGGAATTTACGTTGGAGGCAATTTAACTATTTCCAATAGTACTATACAAAATAATACTGCCTTGAATGGCGGTGGCCTATACATTGATAACAGCGTTTTGCCGGAGCTCACTGTTAATATTGAAGCAACGACAATAAGTGATAACACTGCTACAAACGAGGGGGGTGGTATTAATGTGAGCCATAGCGGTGTTATTAAGATCAAAACTTCAAAAATAAGTGGCAACACTGCAAAAGATGGCGGCGGATTTGTGATATCTGGTGGCACATTAGAAGTAAAAGATAGCACCGTAGCGGCCAATTATGCCAAAGAGGCGGCTGGCGGCTTTAAGTTGACAGGAGACGGCAAATTAAATATTTTAAATAGTGTCATCACAATTCCGGCTTCGCTATGTGGTTGTCGTCTAATGCGGATGGGCAGACAGTGATCACAAATACCACAATAGCCAACAATTACGGATATGCTATTTACATTTCTGCCAATACAACAAAAGCGCTCATTTTAAACAGTACGATTATCAAGAATAGCGGGGGCATTTATAATGATGACGGTGGTGCTTTAGTAGCCAAAGATACGATATTGGCTCATAATACCATGATTAATTGTTTGGGATCTCTTATGTTAGAAGGAAGTAACGTCATTGGTGATGAAGGTTCTTGTGCCGTGAGCGGTAGCGGATCTTCCTCTTTTCAGGAATTAAATAGTTTGGTGCTTGCCTATGTTGATAGTATCGAACCTGGAAAATCATATTTTCCGCTGGCTGATAAAAGCATCGCTATTAATAATGCGAGTAGTGGCGGCCCAATATATGATCAGCTTGGCAATTTACGCGATAGCAAGCATGATATTGGTGCAATTGAGGCTACTACTACTTGTGGCGATGGCGCGCTCTATACCTCGCTTGGCGAAGAATGCGACGACGGTAGCGAGAACTCGGATACGGGTGAGTGCACGACGCTATGCAAGAACGCAAAGTGCGGCGATAGCATGGTACAGGCTAGCGTTGAGACCTGCGACGATGGGAATGCAACTGATGGCGATGGCTGCAACAGTGCATGCGTATCCGAAAAATGCGGCGATACGATTGTTCAAACCGCGCTCGGCGAGGCTTGCGACGATGCTAACGATAGCAATGCCGACGCCTGTTTGAGCACCTGCGCGGCGGCATCCTGCGGCGATGGTTTCGTGCAGGCCGGAGTTGAGGCGTGTGATGACGGGAATAAAGTCGACGGTGACGGCTGCAGCAGCGCATGCGCTGTTGAAGTAGCGGCGGATGAGCAGAAAGATCAGGATAAAGATCAAGACAAAGATAAAGTTGATCAAGTTGTCGGAAGCGCTGTCGTAGAAGAAGAGACCGGTGGAGGAGATGGCGGAGACGTAAATGTGTCAGATGGCAGTAACGGCGGCGGAGAAGATGTGAAAGTTTCAGATGGTAATGCGGAACCGGCAAAAGCCGGCAGCAGCGGCGGATGCAGTTTGATACGGTAATTAGATATTTCTTGACTTCATCCGCGATAAAGTACATTATATTCCAGTGCTAGTAGAAAAAGTTACTTTATCTGGAATAAAAGTAAGGGAATCTCAAAGTAGCCTCCTTGAAGACATCCCCTATCTAAATAAAGCCACGCTGGCTACCATAATTGGCAGGCATGGCGAAGCCTTGAACTACTGGGTAAAGAGGCTTGTTCAGACGGGAGTGATCATCCCGCTCAAAAGAGGCCTTTTCATTAGCAAGACTTTTTTGCTGAAAGTAAAGGGACAGCCTATTTTGCTGGATCAATATCGCGAATACCTTGCCGGCGTTTTGCGTTCGCCATCGTATATCTCTTTGGAATATGCGCTTGCAAAACATGGGATCATTACCGATGTCCCATATGCAATCACAGCTATTACCATCAAATCTTCAAGGGCATTTACAAATGATCTTGGGACGTTCGTCTTTAGAAGTGTGAAAGAGCGGCTATTTTGCGGCTATAAAGAGGTCCTTTTTAAAGATAAGAGATATTACATTGCCACCCCTGCAAAGGCGCTCTTCGATCTTGTCTATCTCCGAAAATTCGTTAAACAAGAGATGGAACAAGAATTGGAAGAGGGTTTGAGGATAAATTGGGAGACGTTCACAAAGGATGATCTGAAAGAGCTGGAAAAATTTGTGGAACTATCTGATAAAAGGAAGATGGAAAAATTTCTCAGCATCATTATTAGGAGAGAACTCATATGATCATAGATGACCTTAAAAGAGTTGTTCAGCAAAATCAGAAGAGCAACCAAACTTATCTGTTAAATCTGTTAAAGGAAGAACTGCAAAACTACATCCTCTATTTTGTCTACACCAACCACGATTTCAAGGACATGATCTTTACCGGAGGAACATGCCTAAGACGGGTTTATGGTTTAAATCGCCTTTCGGTGGATTTGGACTTTGACTTTGAATCGGACGAATCGCCAAAGACGATTTTAGCAGAACGGCTTGGAGATTGGTTTCGCAAAGAACATCAATTAAAAGATATTGATATCGTCATCAGGAAAGAATCGGTAAAAGTGAAATTAAAAGGAGGGGTCGAGATATTCCCTGAAATGGGAAAGGATGTTATCTTTGTGAGCGTGGACGTTTCACCTGTTAATTTTAAGGAATATGGAGTCGAAAATAACTTGATATCTGTCCCAGAATTTTCCTTCATCGTCAGGAATTTTGATCTTCCAACCATGTTTGCCAATAAAATAAACGCATTTTTGGGAAGAGAATTTCATTTCGGCAAGGAACAGGAAGTATCGTTCAAGGCGCGTGATGTTTATGATCTGTTCTGGCTATGCCAGAGGTCAAAGCAAAACGGTTATAATCTGAAGCCGAACTTTAAACTGATATTTGAGGAACAGGGAGTGAACGATAAGGAGTTGGTCCTTCAGCGAGTCTTGGATAAAATTGTGATAATGGAGGACAAGCAGCTCCGAATTCAGCTTCAGCCCTTTTTTGCTGACCAAGAATTCGTGGAGGCATTCATTGTAAATTATAGAGCGGTTTTAATGAAGGATTTGGAGTGTTTATTTGCCTAATTTTTGTGATACAGTTGCTTCTGCTTGATTTTCTAAGTGGTTTGTTTTATCTCTGTATATACTATGCCCCATTTTAAGGAATTTCACAAAATGACCATCAGCGAACTTGAGCGCGAGGTGCGCCGCCATAACAGGCTTTATTTTATCGAACACAAGCCCGAAATTTCGGATCAGGAATTTGATAAGCTCGTGGAAGAGCTTAAGCGCCGCAAGCCGGATTCGAAAGTTTTGGCCGAAATCGGAAGCGACGTAACCGGCAGATTCAAAAAGGTGCGGCATGAAGTGCCGATGCTCTCTCTTGATAAGGCCTATGATGAAAAGACGATGCAAGATTGGGCGGAGAAATTTGAAGGTGATATTATCGCCTCGCCAAAGATAGACGGTTGTGCGGTCTCGATAAAATATGATTTGGAAGGCGTTTTGGTTCAGGGCGCGACCCGCGGCAGCGGAACTGTTGGAGAAGATGTTACGGCAAATCTTAGGCATGTTAAAGACATCCCCCAGAAAATCGGGCTGAAAAATGTGGAAGTGCGCGGCGAAATCTATATGCCCCTTTCTGTATTCAAGCGGTACAGGACGGAATTCGCGAATCCCCGCAATCTGGCTGCCGGCGCGATAAAGCAGAAAGACCCGCGCAAAACCGGCGAGTATACGCTCTCTTTTTGGGCTTATGATCTTCTTGGCGAGGACAGCAAGGATGAAGCGGCAAAGAGGAAGCTTCTCAAAGAGAACGGCTTTCCCGTGATCGAATGGAAATTGATAGACAAAGGTGTTATGTCATTTAAAGCACTTGGGGATGACAACCTTAGCGGGATACAAGCTGCATTTGAGGAATATTTGAAACGGCGCGAGGAGTTCGATTATGAGATGGATGGTGTCGTCTATAAGGTCAATCTTGTGAGCGAACAGGAACGGCTTGGAGTAACGGCGCATCATCCGCGTTTCGGCATTGCTTACAAATTTCAGGGCGATTCGGGAGTTACAATTTTGAGAGACGTGGAATGGAGCGTTGCGCGCACCGGCGTCATTACTCCGGTTGGAATTGTGGAGCCGGTGGAACTATCCGGCGCTTTTGTATCGCGCGTGTCGCTGCATAATTTGGGGCTGATGAAAAAGCTGGGGCTTTCGAAAGGCGCAAAGGTAATGATGATGCGCCGCGGAGGAGTTATTCCTAATCTTGAATCGGTTGTTGAGAGGGGAAGAGGCGCGGAAGTGGAGACGCCGAAAAAATGTCCCTCATGCGGTGCCAAAGTCGAAGAAAAAGACGATTTTTTATACTGCACCAACCCAAAGGAGTGCGTACAGGCCAAAGTTGGCGAGTTAAAACACTTTGTCGCTACAGTTGAAATCGACGGCTTTGGCGATGTTCTGCTTGAAAAGCTTTATGAAGAGGGACTTGTGACCGATCCGAGCGAGTTATATGAATTAAAGGCCGATGATTTGCTGCGGCTTGAAAGCATGGGCGATGTTTTAGCCGACAAACTTATCAGAAATATCGCGGCGCGGCGCGAACTGGCTCTTGATGTGTTTTTGCGCTCGCTTGGAATCAGGGAATTGGGAAAACATACTTCGGCCATTTTGGCGCAAGAATACGGTTCTCTTGAAAATGTGATGAAAGTTACGAGAGAAGAGCTATCCGCAATTCATACGATAGGCGAAATTATCGCCGATGAAGTTGTAAACGGGTTGAAGGCAAAAAAGCCGCTGATTGATAAACTTTTGAAGCATGTAAAAGTCCTGCATGCCGAGCGCAAGAAAAAAGGCGGGCCTTTTGCCGGCAAATTGTTTCTTTTTACGGGCTCAATGCTTGCCATGACCCGTTCTGAAGCCGAAAAGCTCGTTAAAGAAAAAGGCGGCGGAATTGCGAGCGGCGTAAGCAAGACACTTGATTATCTTGTTGTTGGCGACGGCGGCGGCGCAGGTTCCAAGCTTGATAAGGCAAAGAAATTGCAAGCCAAAGGCGGAAAAATAAGGATATTAGGAGAAACTGAGTTTATAAAACTAGTACGCTAGTTCGATTGTTCGATGTTTTTACCATCTTACTATCGCACTAGCGCCCGCCACTACAGGCTCGGCGGGTAGACACACATCGCACCAGTTATGCTTCCAGAATCATATCAGGGTTTGCAA
>JACPAJ010000026.1 GCA_016180865.1 Deltaproteobacteria bacterium | reverse complement strand
TATTTTGAAGGGGTTCCTTCTCCGATGAAAAATCCGGAAAAGTTGAATGTTATAATTTTTCGCGAGAATACTGAAGACGTTTACGCCGGAATTGAATGGAAGAGCGGAACGCCGGAGGTCGCAAAGCTTATAAAATTTTTGAACACGGAGATGGGGAAGAATATCCGCACCGATTCCGGCATCGGCATTAAGCCCATGTCGCCGTTCGGCTCGAAAAGGCTGGTGCGCCGCGCTATCAAACATGCTCTTCAGCACGGCCTTTCTTCCGTTACTTTAGTCCACAAAGGCAATATCATGAAATTTACCGAAGGGGCTTTTAAAGAGTGGGGTTATGAGCTGGCAAAAGAAGAGTTCGCCGGTAAAATTATTACTGAAGAGGAGTTGAGCGCTTTGAAGGGGCCGGCTGCTACCGGGCGCCTTACAATCAAGGACAGAATAGCGGACTCAATGTTTCAGCAGGTTCTTCTTCGCCCGGGCGAATATTCCGTTCTTGCGACGCCGAATCTTAACGGCGACTACCTTTCGGACGCCTGTGCAGCACAGGTTGGCGGCTTGGGCATGGCGCCGGGCGCAAATATCGGCGACAACGCCGCGGTTTTTGAAGCAACGCACGGGACCGCGCCGAAATATGCGGGGCTCGATAAAATTAATCCATGCTCAGTCATACTTTCCGGCGTAATGATGCTGGAATATATGGGCTGGGTTGAAGCCGCCTCTTCAATTGTGAAGGCGATCGAGCGAACGATAAACCAGAAAAGAGTAACCTATGATTTGGCTCGGCAAATGCCTGGGGCAAAAGAAGTAAAATGTTCGGAGTTTGGAAGAGCAATTATTGATAATATATAAGCCCGCCATTTAACCGTTGCCTGCCTGCCGGTAGGCAGGGCGGGCATAAAAATTGAGGTAATTATGACGAGACGAAAAATAGGTTTAATCGGCGGCGGTCAGATCGGCGGCGTTATAGCGCAGCTAGCGGCCGCAAGGGAGCTTGGCGATGTCACTCTGGTTGATGTTGTGGAAGGAGTGCCGCAGGGAAAGACGCTTGATATATGGGAAGGCGCTCCGGTTTTTGGCGCCGATTCGGCTGTTGTTGGAACAAATGATTATAAAGAATTGAAAGGTTCGGACGTGGTAATCATAACGGCAGGCGTGCCGCGGAAGCCCGGAATGAGCAGGGATGACCTTTTGAATGTTAATGTCGGCATCATGAAAAATGTTGCCGCCAACCTGAAACAATATTGTCCGGACGCATTTATTATTGTCGTATCCAATCCTCTTGATGTGATGGTCTGGGCATGCCAGAAGTTGAGCGGTTTTAAACCGTCAAAAGTTTGCGGAATGGCGGGATTGTTGGATTCCTCAAGATTCAGGGCGTTCGTTGCGGCTGAAATCGGCGTGAGCGTTGAAGATGTTACGGCCTTTGTGCTTGGAGGCCATGGCGATACGATGGTTCCTTTGATTCGCTATTGCACGGTAAACGGAATACCGGTTACAAAGTTTATAAGCGCGGAAAAACTTAACGCGATAGTTGCCAGAACAAAACAAGCCGGCGGCGAAATTGTTAACTTGTTGAAGACCGGAAGCGCGTTTGTTTCGCCTGCTGTGTGTGCGCTTGAAATGGCGGAGAGTTATTTGAAAGACAAAAAACGCCTAATAGTCAGCGCTGCATATTTGAACGGCGAATACGGAATTAAGGACTATTATGTCGGCGTGCCCGTGATAATCGGTGAAAATGGGGTGGAAAAGGTTGTTGAACTGGACTTTGCTCCGGAAGAACGGGATGCCTTTAACAAGAGCTTCGTTCACGTGAAGGAAATGGTCGATTCCGTGAAACTTTAGGATTCAGCGGTCATTTCTTTGACGAAATCTCTTATTTTTAATCGTTTTGAGCCATGTCAGTTATCCGACTAATCGTAACCAGTTAAAATTATTACTATATTTTAACGGATGTTTATGTGCTCTGTGGCATAATAATTGCTCCGTCTTGTTGATATATTTACTCCGTCTTGTTTACGGAAGGGGGACGAATGGTCAGACCGGCAGGGTTTATAGACGAAATAGCGCAAAAAGTTGGCGATAACAAAACAGTTCATTTTGAGCTGAAGGAAGGCCAGTTTTTTGATGGAGGGGAGGTTACAGTTTCCGTTCACAAGCTGTCCGCATATGAAGCCGAAAAACTTGGCCTTGATCCGGAGACGCAAAGAAAAAGGCTGTATTGCGAAGGCAAATATTTTAAGGATGGAGGCGAGTTTCACTTTTCAATTCTCGATTACGGAGCCGGAAAATGGGAAATCAAGCAGTTAGAGGCCAATATAGATTCAGATACATGGAGCATTTCCAGCGGCGCCTATGCAGGGTTAGTATCTTCAGAAGATTTATATCGCAGTCTTGCAAACATATTTTCCTGAGCCCCATATTAGATTGCAATGTTGACAGTGGCCATTGCCCCATGCTAGGCAAAACTCCATTATATTTTCAGGGATCATCCAACGGCAGGATGCATGGCTCTGAACCATGACATCTAGGTTCGAATCCTAGTCCCTGAGCAATAGAAAATGCCCCCTCACGGGGCATTTTCTATTGCTCGTAGAATTAATTGAGAACCGTCCGCCAGAGGCGGACTGGTTCCGACCGAGCGCGGGAACCCACGAAGTGGGTGCGCGAGGAAGTCCCTGTAGCGCGAAGCGCAGAAGGGAGAATCCTAGTCCCTGAGCAGGAAAAGCCGGTTCTACGGTTCTATTTTTATGGAGGTCAAAGTTTACTTTATGCTTTGCAAAACTTGACACCTCGATTGGGCACTAATCCAGAAAACGATAAACATCTTTACGATGCCCTATTTTGATGACAACAATAATAAGGGCATCTTCACGTATTTCATAAACTAACCGATAATCACCAAGCCTTGTGCGATAAAGAGCATCGGCTCCCTTAAGTTTCTTGATCTTTAAAAACTCTGAAGATGGATTGTTAGCAAGAATGTTAAGGGCTTCTAAAACGCGCGCTTTCATGTTTTTAGGTAATTTCTTAAATTCGTTCACAGCGCTTTTGATAAATTCAATCCGGTAGGCTGGCATATTATTTTTTCGATTTGCGACGGCGGGAGAGGATTCGCTCAAGTGAAACGGTCGACTCTCCTTGTCTCGCCCGATATGCTTTAAGATCAATGGCGTCTTCGAATTGCTCAATCAATGCCTGTTCGATGATGTAACGGAGTTTCAAGCCGTGTTCGTTGCAGTAATTCGTCACAGCCTTCTTCACATCGGCATCAATAATCGTGGATAATGTTGCAACCCTAGCCATGCCATCATGGTAATTCTTTTTTAATGAAAAATCAAGAAAAATAATTATATTGTTATGCGGATAATAGTTGATTATTTTTTTATAACATTTAAAAAACATCGCCACAGTCCCAAAAGGTGCCGAAAAAATACTCTAAAAAAGAAAGAAAAGACAAAGGACTGCGTCTGCGTCTGACTTCTGAAATGGCGGTTAAAAAGATGGCGGCCGGCCTGAAAAAGGCGGCATGGGCCAACCTTAAAACGCCCTAGCCTTTTTCTTGGCTAGGGCGTTTTTTGTATCTGCTCTGGTTTCAAGTTCTATTGAACGCCGGCTGTTCCGGATGCTGCGGCGTCAAGTATCTGGCAAAGTTCTCCCGTATCCCAGTCATCTAACTCCGCCTGTATAGCGTCACATTCGGTTGTGTCAGGCGCTTGTTGGAATACTATTTCATCCCAGGAGCTGCTTTCGGTGCAGTCGATTCCATCCGATGCGCTTGTAAATTCAATCGTTGGAGCAGTGCTGCTGTCTTGGAGCGTTGCGGCTGCAACGGCTTCGGCATAATCAGATGTTCCTGTAACGCCAAATTGAAGAGCATGGGTTGCATCGTCAAGGAGCGCTATCGTAAATGATTCGCTTGTATCAAGGCCTGCCGGGCTCGAACATGTGTCGCTTGTCGCTAGTGAAGGACAACAGACTTCATTTTCTACGCATTCGTTGGAGAAACATATAAAATCACCCGCTGCCAGACCGCTCAAATTGCACTGCGTTGCAAGCCAGCCGGATGCGCTGAGCCAATCGATATCCAAATCGCCGCATTCCCCCGGGCTTACGATTTCGCAGTTATCATATGTTGCTTGAACTGTCCATGCGGGATACGAGCCAGTGCTGTCCTGCTTGTACCTTGCAGTCCCCTGTGTGGCATCGAAGCGGGCATAAACGGATCCGGCATAACTATTATTGCCCTGTTCATTATAGAAGCCGTAAACCGAATCATAGTTTGGCGTTGCTTCTAACGTCTGCGAAGCGAATCCGTTCCAGAAGTCGCTTGCTTCGACCATCGTCTGCGTGAACGTTGCGGTAGTAAATGAATCCGGCAGCCCGTCGGCATTAAAATCCAATCTTCCCTCAAAGCCTTCCCCCCATTTGTCGATCACATAACCGTCATAAACTCCGCCCGCCGTGTCGAGATAAAATTCCATGACCTTGGTGGTGTCGTTGCACATTACAAACGTTAAATCCGTTGAGCCTTTCTTGATCGCCATGCGCGGTTTAAAAGTATCGACTCCGCCAGGTCCGCCGGCCTGTTCCGAAATTTCATCATTCCCTTTCCATAAGTTAAATACTCCGTCACCGGCAGCGTCGCCTCCCGCAGCCTCTTCAAATTTTTGCATGAAGCACAGAATTAATTTTGGCATAAGAGCGTTCCTGATGATATTTTTCTTCATTCTGTCTGTTTCACAGCCTGCTCTTGAAAATGGTGCGGCATCGCCGGCCGCCTTGGAAATCGATTTAGAAAGCGATGCTTGCAGCGCTGTGTTCGTCGATAAATCGTATTGAGACGGATCAACAACGCTTGTCGGCACATCCGAAATGGAGTTTATTTCAGCTATTGTTCCATCAGATGAAGCCGTAGAACTAGTCGAACCTCCGCCGCATCCACCTAGGAATAAGAGCCCAACTGTCATAAAACCAGCTGATTTTATTAGTATTTTCATTGTTCCCACCCCCTTTATTATCGGTGATTATAGGATAATTATATCACTATTAATAGGCTGGGCAAGGAGGAAAAACATAGGGATAAATAGTCAAAATGGTCACAAAATGGTCAGACGGAGGAGCTGCAATCGGAGGGATTAAAAACTTGACAGTAACGGCTGTGCCGGATAATACGAACGCTAACTTTTTATGGCAGATATTAACATTCTGAATAAAGAAGACGGGCCTTTAAACACAGTTTATTCTTTCGTTCGTGAAAATCCTGAAGTGATAGCGGCGGTTGCTGCCGCAAAATTGGTGGCGGGATTGTATATCGCACGCAGATGGGGAGAGATAAAAAAAGCGAATGAAGTTTTGCGAAGGTTGTGCGGGGATGATCTCACAAATTCACAGCTTCGGACTTTGAGAAGAGGGCTGGAAAAAACGCTAAAAGATTATTTGTTAACATATGGGGTATGTAATGAATCCTGCTATAAATCGTCGGAAGCGGAAATAAGGAATGCTTGCGCGGCTGTAAAAAACGGTCGTCCGATATCTGATCAGGCCGCAGCCGGCGATGCAATCGCCGAAAGCGCTCAATTTTCAGCGGAAAGGGTTTTTAAGCAGCATAGAAATATAGAAACGCCGGAACTTGGAATTGCAGCTGTTCTAATAAGCCTTTTAGCGCTTTGGGTTTCAGGCGGAGCCGCCGCAGCAACGGCCTCTTCTTTTAGTCCGGCTATTCGCACAGATTTATCAAACGACAGAATTATTGATAAAGCCGGTGCGCTGTAATTTTGATTGTCTTGACAAATCCTCATCCGCCACGCTAAGTAGCAGCCACTATGATGCCGGTTACGCAGGTTAAGGTGGGAATGGTTATTATCCATAATGGGGACTTATGGAAGGTCGTTGCCCGCCAGCATGTTGCGCCCGGAAACTGGCGTGCGATGGTTCAGACCAAGCTGAAAAATCTTAAAACCGGCTCGCAGATTGAACAGCGTTTCAACGCCAACGAAAACGTCGAACGCGCGGTTTTGGAACAGCACGAAATGGAATATTTGTATAACGAAGGCGACATGTATCATTTCATGAATACCGAAAACTACGAGCAGCTGACTCTCTCCGCGGAAGTTCTCGGCGATTATATAAAATTCCTTCAGCCCAACTGCCACGTGCAGGTTGATATGTATGAAGAAAAGGCTGTTGGCATAGAGTTGCCGCAAATGATGATTTTTAAAGTCACCGAGGCGGATCCTGCAATAAAACGCGCAACCGCATCGGCTCAATTCAAAAACGCCACGCTCGAAAACGGCCTTGTCGTCCGCGTGCCGTCGTTCATAGAAGTCGGCGATTCCGTAAAGGTAGATACCGAATCCGGCGAGTATGTAGAGCGGGCTTAAGTCGAGGTATTATCTATGTCCGAAACAATTCGCGCTCCGCGGGGCAATAAGATTACATGCAAAGGCTGGATTCAGGAAGCAGCGATGCGGATGCTGATGAATAACCTTGATCCCGACGTGGCAGAGCGTCCGCAGGAACTGGTCGTTTACGGCGGGAGCGGGAAGGCGGCGCGCAACTGGGAATGTTATCGTAAAATAATTGAATCGTTGAAAGTTTTGCGGGATGACGAGACGCTTTTGGTCCAATCCGGAAAACCCGTCGGCATACTTGATACGCACGAAAATGCTCCGCGAGTTTTGATTGCAAATTCAAATCTGGTCGGCAAATGGGCGACGTGGGAAGTTTTTCGCGAACTGGAGCGCAAGGGTTTAATGATGTACGGCCAGATGACCGCGGGTTCCTGGATTTATATCGGCACTCAGGGGATTTTGCAGGGGACGTATGAAACTTTTGTTGCGGCAGGGAGGAAGCATTACGAAGTTTGTCATTCCCGCGAAAGCGGGAATCTAGTGGATGCAGGAGATCCCCGCGTTCGCGGGGATGACAAGCTATGCTTGGATGACAACCCCCTCGCCGGCCGCCTGATTCTCTCCGCAGGCCTTGGCGGTATGGGCGGTGCGCAACCGCTGGCGGCAATAATGGCCGGTGCAATCTTTTTGGGAGTGGAGGTTGATCCGGAAAGAGCAAACAAACGCTTAAAAACCAAATACTTAGATGTTATTGCTAAAGATTTAGATGATGCCTTAAGACTGGTTGATAATGCAAGACGGAGTAAAAAGGCTGTTTCGATCGGTTTAATCGCCAACGCTGCCGATATTTATCCGGAACTTGTGCGGCGAGGCATAAAGCCCGATTTGGTGACCGACCAGACATCTGCCCATGACATTTTAAATGGTTATGTTCCAAATAGGATGACATTGGCTGAAGCTTTGGAGCTTCGCAAAAAAGATCCGGAAAAATATCAAAAAGAAGCATTGCGTGCGATTGCAGAACACGTTGAGGCAATGCTTGCTTTCCACAAATCGGGCGTCCCTGTTTTTGATTATGGCAATAACATTCGCGCACAGGCAGAAATCGCCGGCGTGAAAAACGCCTTTGCATTTCCAGGATTTGTTCCGGCTTATATCCGCCTTCTCTTTTGCGAAGGGAAGGGGCCGTTCAGGTGGGTGGCTCTTTCGGGCGATCCAAAAGATATTTTAGAAACTGACAAGGCAATTTTAAATTTATTCCCGGAAAATGCGGCGCTGGCGCGCTGGATAAAAATGGCCGAAGAACGCGTGGCGTTTCAGGGCCTGCCGGCGCGCATCTGCTGGCTTGGGTACGGCGAACGTGAAAAAGCAGGCCTAGCATTCAACGAATTAGTGCGCAAAGGTAAAGTGAGCGCGCCGATTGTAATAGGCCGCGATCATTTGGATTGCGGGAGCGTTGCATCACCTAACCGCGAAACGGAAGGGATGAAGGACGGAAGCGATGCCATCGCCGATTGGCCGATATTAAATGCACTTGTGAACGCAGTAAATGGCGCGTCGTGGGTCAGCTTTCATCACGGCGGCGGAGTTGGCATAGGTTATTCACTCCACGCAGGGCAGGTGACAGTTGCCGATGGCACGAAAGAAGCGGCCCGCAGGCTTGAACGCGTCCTGCGGAGCGACCCTGCCATGGGAATCTTGCGCCATGTGGATGCGGGCTACGAAGAAGCAATTACAGTTGCAAAAGAAAAGGGCGTAAAGATTCCCATGCCTACAATTTAGGTGGAGCTATTTTGCCACCACGAAAAATTACCCGCGATTAAATTTGACAGGTAGCAAAAATAGTAGTAACATCTATTTCATGAAACACTTTAAGAGATATCTCTATAAACAGGTCGAATCTGATCTTGCTGGTAAAATGGTCTTTATCGGAGGTCCCAGGCAGGTGGGCAAGACGACTCTTGCCCTGCAATTCACTAAAAATGAGAGCGGCTATTTCAACTGGGATATTGCAGAACATCGCGAACATATT
>JACPAJ010000025.1 GCA_016180865.1 Deltaproteobacteria bacterium | reverse complement strand
ATCGCGCTCGATTCTTGACGGACACATTGTCCTGTCGCGCGCGATGGCCGCAAGAAATCATTATCCCGCAATCGATATAAGCGAAAGCGTTTCCCGCGTGATGGATGAAATCATCGATGACGATCATAAAGAAGCGGCGCGGAAGGTGCGCGAAATAATCGCAAATTACGAAAAGGAGCGGGACCTCATTCTTATCGGCGCGTATGAAGAGGGAAGCGACCCGAAGGTCGATTACGCGATCGAAAAGATAGAAGAGGTGAATAATTATTTGAAGCAGGGGATTTACGATTCAGTGACTTTTGATGACAGCATTGAAGGGCTTAAAGGGATGTTTGAATAATTATGGCTGAGCAAAGATACAGACTGCAGGCTTTACTGATGATAAAAGAGCGCGAAAAAAATCGCGCGGCTGAGGCGCTGGCGCGCGCGATTACAGCTCTGCAGGAGGCGCGCAAGAAAGAAAAGAAACTGATAGAGGAAAAAGAGGAGATAATAAAAAAATGGCATGCCGCAAGGGAGGAGATGAGGGCCGAAATGGACAGGGGCGCGGTTGTCGGCGAAGGAAATGTCCATGTGCGGTATTTGAAAAAACTTAAAGAAGACGAAGAGCAGAAGCAGAAAGAGATAGATGAACAGCATGAAATCGTTCTGGAGGCGGAAGAGGCTGTCAGCAAGGCAAGAAGGGAATACATCGACGCCGCCAAGGAACATCAGGTTATGACGAAACATAAAGAGCTCTGGCGAAAAAAGGTTCAGGCCGAGCTTTCGCGCCGCGAAGAGAGGGAGTTTGACGAGCTCGGAAATACGATTCATCAGATTAAGAGATGGAAAGGCGAGAAAAACGAGTTTACATTATGAGCGAGTCCGAAAAAATAAAAGAAAAGCCGCCGATTCCGCCTGAACCTCCAAAAGAGGCCCCCCAGCAGAAAACTTCACAGTCGGCGTTTGACAAAATAATGGAGCAACAGCGCATTCTGAAACAGAATCCGCTTCTTCAGGGCAAAGTCGCGGAGCAGGATGCGGAAGGCTATAGGATCAAAGAAATTGCCCAAAGACGCGAAGAGGGCTCTGAAAAGCAAAAAAAAGAAGACAGGGACGAATCGGGCGGGAAAGAAAAGACAAAATCCAAACAAAAAGAGAGCGGCACGGTTACAAAAGAGGCAGTTGTCAGAGGCGGCGAGAAAAAGGGGTTCGGCCAAAGCTTCGGCGGCGGCGGAAGAGATAAGGGCGGTTTTTCGAGCGATATGGCCAAAAAACAGGTGCTCTTTAAAAAAGTTGCGGACGGCAAAGGTCTGATTGACAGCCTTGCGCAGGGAAGTTTTGCAAGCAAGCTTGCTTCTGCAAAAGCAGCTGTTTTAAAACTCGATCCAAAACAGATGCAGACGCTTGTAAACCAGATCGTGCAGGCGATTCATATTGGAAAAACGGGCCTTGGCGAAAAAGAATTAAGGCTAATCTTGCGCGAACACGTCTTTGCCGGATTGCGTTTGCGTTTCACATCAAATCATGGTAAAGTTTCCATCCAGTTTGAGACGGCGGACCGAAAGGTTAAAGACCTTTTCACGACGGAAGCGGCGAAAATAAAGTCGGCGCTTGAAGAAAAGGGGATAGCCGTAGAGGAAATTAAAGTCAGTTAAAGTTTATGGCGGTGAAACCATTCAATTTTGGGAGCTTGAAGAAGGTCTCGGAGGCGGAAATCCAGCTTATAGATCTTGCTTTGGGGATGCTTCCGGAAACGGAAGCTAGGAGCAATCTCGGCGTGGAAATCCGAAAAATTTTTCTGAAACATTTTGGAGAGAAGGCTTTTTATTATCTTGAGTCGGTCTCTTCGGATCCTTACGGTTCTTTTGTGGCGACTTTGCCGGACAATCCAATAATTGCCGTTTTAAATATGGAACCGAAAGGGGCAAAAGCGCTTCTTACAATCGATAACAATCTTGCTTTTCTTCTTATCGACCGGCTGCTGGGCGGCGCCGGCGAGCCTTCTGTAGAAAAAAGGCCTCTTTCCGAAACCGAGCAGGGAGTTTTGCAGTATTTTATCATGCAGATTCTCGCGAGCATATGGCGGACGTTTGGCGAATCGGCGCGGCTGCATTGCCGGTTTGAGCGGTTTATGTTTGATCCGCGCGATGCGGCGGCGGTAATAAATTCGAAAGAGACAGCTGTTTCCTTTGTGTTTAAGGCCGGGATCGGCGAGCTTGCCGGCTTTGTAAAAATAACGTTCGGCGGAGCTTTTTTAAGCAAAGTTGCTTCCACGGCGTCTGAAAGCGCGTCTGAGCAGGCCCATTTTCTTGAACGGCTGGACCGGTTTAATTTTTTGCGGACGTCGGTTTGGGCTGAATGCGGGAATGCGACAGTATCTTCCTCGGATCTTATTGCGCTGGAAAACGGAGATGTGATAGTATTCGATGAAACAGGCTTAACTGAAACAAAACCAGCGGGAAGCGTTGATTTAAAAGTCGGCAGCGGCGAAACGGGCTCGTTAAGGGCAGATATCGCTGCAGAAGGCAAAGTTATCAAATGCACAATAGTCGGAGGATAAAATTTTATGGCTACTAAAAAAGAACCTTTAGATGACTTGGAAGGGAAAGATGTTTTTGACGAGATTCCGGAGGAAAAAGAAGAGGACGAGCTTGAGGATGATCTTCCGATAGAAGAAGACAGCGCGGCCAAAGAGACTGCCAGAATGACGTCGGACGTGCCGGTGCAGATAGTTGCTGTCATGGCAAAGAAGACGATTAGCGTAAAAGAACTTGTCAGTTTAAAGACAGGGCAGGTGATTAACCTTGCAAGGCCCGCTAATGAGGTTATCGATCTGGTGGCGGGGGGGAAGCTTATCGCCAAGGGCGAGCTTGTCGATATCGACGGAAAACTTGGCGTAAGAATCGTTAAGATGGTCAGATAATAATGCTTACCATTCTATTTGAAATAGCCGCAATTCCGACGGAAGCCGCATCGCGCGGGAGCGCGGTCGATTTTTCGCTTCTTTTTATAAAGATGGTGGCGGCGCTTGTTGTGGCGTGCATTGCGGCTGTCCTGATTTTAAAATATGCCGTTCCGCGCCTCTCTTTTGCGAAGAAATTTTCGGAAAATAAGCATATTAAAATATTATCGCGCTTCACCATCGGGCCGAAGCAGTATTTATACTTGGTAAAAATATCAAAAAAGTGTATATTGCTGGGGGCGACCGATCATTCGATTACTAAACTGGCCGATGTTGAAGGCGAAGAGTTTAAATATGACGAACAATAAGAAGAGAGTCCTGGCATTTTCTTTTCTAACCGTTATTTCCTCATTCTGCCTGAGCGCGAATATTTTTGCGGCGGAAGGGCGTGAAATGGCTTCAATCGGCGTTTCAAGGCCTCTTGTAATGCTGATGGTTTTGGCGGCGCTCTCGATGGTGCCGTTTGTCGTGATGATGGCGACATCGTTCGTTAAAATCGCCGTTGTCCTCTCCCTTATAAGAAATGCCCTTGGAACGCAGCAGGTGCCGCCAAATGTTGTTGTTACGGGCCTTTCGCTGATTCTCACTATTTATGTTATGATGCCCGTGGGCTATGAAGTCTATCGCGCTACAGGGAGCGTTATAAATCAGGGGACGAATCAGCCGCTTCTTTCGCAGGCGTCCGTTGCTCTGCTTGTAAAAGCGAGCGAACAGGGAAAAGAGCCGGTCCGCGATTTTTTATTAAAGCATGTCCATGCGCAGGAGAGATCTCTGTTCTATAACCTGTCCCAGCGCCTGATGAAAAACGATGAAGACAGGGCCAAAGTCACCGACAAGGATTTTGTCAATCTTATACCGGCTTTCTGCATCAGCGAGCTGACCGAAGCTTTTCAGATAGGATTCGTCATCTTTCTGCCGTTTCTTGTGATAGATATCGTCGTTGCAAACATATTGCTTTCGCTTGGCATGTTTCAAATATCGCCGATTACAATATCGCTTCCTTTTAAGTTATTGCTGTTTGTTTTAGTTGACGGCTGGCATTTGATTACCAAGGGATTGATACTGGGGTATGTATAGATGGAATACTTTGTTGCATTATCAAAGCAGACTCTTTTCCTGTCGCTGATTTTGACGGGCCCGCCCGTTTTAATGGCGATGCTTGTAGGCCTTATTATATCGATACTTCAGGCTACCACCCAGATTCAAGAGCAGACCCTTACGTTTGTGCCGAAGCTCATAGCCGTCGTTGTTACGCTCGCGGTTTCCGGCGCGTGGATGGTGGTGCAGCTGATCAATTTTTCCGCCTCGATTTTTAATTCATTCCCGACTTATGTGAAATGAAGAGGAGGTCTGTCATTCCCGCGCAGGCGGGAATCCAGTGAAATTTGTTGCTATGGAAGAGATAATGAGCAGATTGGGGATAAACGTGAATTTCAGCTTCGTGCTGATTTTCGCCTCCCTTATCTGGGTCAGAATTTTAGCGATCGTCAGCGTAATTCCATTTCTATTCGGCAAACCCGTGCCCAAAACGGTGCGCATCGGCGGTTCAATGGTTCTGGCGGCTTTCGCGTACAGGTACTTAATCACCGCTTCTCCGCCTCCGGTTACGGAAGATATGATTGTTCTTTCAATGCTATATCTGAAAGAGGCTTTTATCGGCCTTGTTATAGGATTTGGCGCGGCCCTTATATTTTATGGATTTGAAGCCGCCGGGCAGATGATAGATTCACAGCGCGGAATGTCGATTGCGCGCGTTTTGATACCTGAGCTAGGCACTCAAAGTTCGCTGGCCGGAACATTTTTATTTCAGCTTTCGGTTGTGACATACCTGACGGTCGGCGGGCATCAGCTTTTTTTTAATGCGGTTTACGGGAGCTATCAGGTGCTTCCGCTATTTGAGTTTCCAAATATCGCCGGCGCCGGCTTAATGCCTTTAATGGATTTTTTCATAAAGCTTTCGGCTCAGGTGCTGGTGCTCTCCGTACAAATTGCGGCGCCTGTGATAATAGCCATCCTGATAGCAGATATTATTTTGGGCGTTGCCAATAGAATTGCGCCGCAGATAAACGTATGGGAACTGGGATTTAATGTGAAGGGATATTTAGGCGTCCTT
>JACPAJ010000024.1 GCA_016180865.1 Deltaproteobacteria bacterium | reverse complement strand
CGTGGAAGTTGAAATTAAAATGCTTTAACTAAGGAAGGCTTATGCTAGGACTTTTAGGAAAAAAATTAGGGATGACTCAGGTTTTTAATGAAGCAGGCGAACCTTTATCGGTTACCGTGGTTCAGGCCGGGCCTTGTCCTGTTGTGAGACAAAAGACAAAAGCAAAAGACGGATACGATGCCGTCTGTTTGGGCTTCGATCCGGTAACGAAGGAAAAAAGGATATCAAAGCCGGAAGCCGGAGTTTATAAAAAAGCCGGCGTGAAACCGCTGAAGTTTATGAAGGAATTCAAGCCGGCAAAGAATGAGGGTTTTGAAGTCGGCAAAGACGTGACCGTTTCGATTTTTAAAAAGGGCGATATCGTTGACGTAAAAGGCGTTACAAAAGGCCGCGGTTTTCAGGGCGTTATAAAGCGCTGCGGAAAAGCCGGCGGGCCTGCGGCTCACGGTTCCAAATTTCACAGGACAACCGGTTCAGTTGGAATGCGTACATGGCCGGGGCGGGTTTTGGCCGGAACCGGAATGGCCGGTCAAATGGGAAATGTTAACAGAACGATAAAAAATCTTAAGGTTGTCGATATCGACAGCGAAAAAAACCTGCTCTTTTTAAGAGGAGCGGTGCCTGGCTCAAAAAACAGCGTTGTTGTTGTAAGCAGCCGCGCACTTTAACGGGTAATTTTATGACAGTTGCAACAGTTTACGACATGAAGAAGAAGAAGGTTGGAGATATCGAGCTCCCGGATGACATTTTTTCAGCGCCGGTTGATACGGGCCTTTTGCATCGCGCGGTAGTGGCTCAGCTCTCCAATGCAAGGCAGGGAAATGCTTTCACGAAAACGCGTGCTTTGGTCAGAGGCGGAGGCAAAAAGCCGTACAAGCAGAAAGGGACGGGGCAAGCCCGCCATGGTTCGATCAGAAGCCCGATATTTGTGGGCGGCGGAGCAGCTTTTGGTCCAAAGAATCGCGACTGGCATATTGAGCTGCCTAAGAAAATGAAAAAAGCGGTTCTCCGCATGGCGCTTTCGCTTAAGAATAAAGACGGCAACCTTTTCGTCGTTGATAAATTTGCATCTAAAGACGGCAAAACAAAAGGGATGGCTAAAGTTTTTGAAGCGTGGAAAACAAAAAGCGGAATGGTTGTCACTCATGAGTCAGATAATTTGACTGTGCGCGCTTTAAGAAATATTCCGGGCAAAAAAATCGTGCTGGACAGGAATTTAAGCGTTTACGATTGCGTTAAATATGAGCATCTTCTGGTTACCAAAGATGCCGTGGGTAACCTTACAAACAGACTGGCAAAGAAAGCAGCCGAGTAATTTATGGACATTAGTAATATTATAAAAGCGCCGCATGTTACTGAAAAAATGACTCTGCAAAAAGGGGAGAGCAGCAGTTACTGCTTTAATGTCGATCGGCGTGCGACGAAGGTAGATATAAGAAGCGCAGTTGAAACTATTTTTAACGTTAAAGTCGATAAAGTTCAGACGATGAATGTGCACGGCAAGTCCAAAATCAATCCCCGTACTCGAAGACTTAGCCGTGCCTCTAACTGGAAAAAGGCTGTTGTCACTCTTAAGAAAGGTGACAAAATAGAACTTTTTGAGGGTGTATGAAGAATTATTCCGCAACATCTCCGGGACGCAGATTTCAGACCGGACTGGAATTTAATGAATTGACGAAAAAGAAGCCTGAAAAGGGGCTTGTCGCTTTCCTGCATAGAGGCGGCGGCAGAAACAATTCGGGCGTTATTACAACCGATCATCGCGGCGGCGGCGTAAAAAATAAATACAGATTTATAGATTTCAGACGCGATAAGATTGATATTCCGGGGACAGTAATAGCTCTGGAGTATGATCCTAACCGTTCGGCGCGCATTGCGTTGGTCCAGTATATTGACGGTGAAAGGCGTTATATCGTCTCTCCCGTCGGTTTAAAGGTTGGCGCTAAGATTATCTCGGCGGAAAACGCCGACGTGGCTCCGGGAAACGTGATGCCGCTTCGCAATATTCCCCTTGGAACAGCCATTCATAATATTGAATTGAAAATCAACGGCGGCGGAAAATTAGTCAGAAGCGCCGGTTCATCGGCTCAGATTATGGCTAAAGAAGGCGAGTATGCGCAGGTGAGAATGCCTTCGGGTGAAGTCAGGCTTGTTAATCTAGCCTGCCGCGCAACGATAGGACAGGTTGGAAATATCGATCATGAAAATGTTTCTATTGGTAAAGCCGGGCGTAACAGATATCTGGGTAAAAGGCCGCACGTCAGAGGAATGGCAATGAATCCGGTTGATCATCCTCACGGAGGCGGAGAAGGGCGCAGTAAAGGCGGAAATCATCCGTGTTCCCCGACTTCTGTTCCTGCAAAAGGCTATAAGACCAGGTGGAACAAGAGAACCGATAAGTTTATTGTAAAGGATAGGAGGAAGTAGTGGCTAGATCAGTTAAAAAAGGTCCGTTTGTGGATCAGCATCTTATTAAGAAAACTGAAACCGCTCAGAAAGAGCGCTCAAAGAAGGTCATTAAGGCATGGACAAGAAGATCGATGATTGTCCCCGATATGATTGGTTTAACGATTGCGATTCATAACGGTAAAAAATTCATACCGGTTTTTGTCACTGAAAATATGATCGGCCATAAATTTGGCGAGTTTGCGATGACGCGTATTTTCCGCGGTCATTCGGGCATAAAGAAAGAAGCAGCTGGAGCGCCTTCAGCTGCAGGTGCGGCCGGCGGAGCAGTTCCGGGAGCGACGCCTGCGGCGGCATCGGCAGCGGCGACGGCGCCAAAAGCAGCGGCTGCAGCGCCAAAGGCGGCCGCGAAGGCTTAAAAATATAAGGATTTGATATGTATGCTACATTCAAACATTTAAGAATATCGCCGCAGAAGATGCGCTGTGTGGTAAATCTTGTTCGCGGCAAAAAAGTTAACGAGGCTGTTGCAGCGTTGAAGTTTTGCAAAAGAAGCGCCGCTAGGCCGGTGCTTAAGCTGGTGCAGTCTGCTGCTGCAAACGCGCGCGTTAAAGGCGGAGTCGATCAGGAAAATTTATATCTAAAAAAGATAGTAGTTGATAACGGCCCGATAGTAAAAAGATTCAGGGCTCGTTCGCGCGGTATGGCACACAGGATACTCAAACGTGCGTGTCATATCAGCGTTGAATTAGGGGAAAGATAATGGGACAAAAGACACATCCAATAGGTTTCAGGCTTGGTGTTACGAAAACGTGGACATCAAGGTGGTTTGCCGCGCGCAAAGACTATGCAAAGCTTGTGCATGAGGACGTTTTTTTCAGAAAGCTTATAAAAGAACGCCTCTATAATGCCGGAATTGCAAAAATAGACATAGAGCGCGCTGCTGAAAAAGTGAAAATTGCCATCTGGACGGCGAGGCCTGGGCTTGTAATCGGCAAAAAAGGCTCCGGAATTGATGCGCTGGCGGCTGAGCTTCAGAGATTTACGCCGCATCAGGTGGTTTTGAATATTCAGGAAGTCCGCAAGCCAGAAGTCGATTCGCAGCTTGTGGCTGAAAATGTTGCAATGCAGCTGGAAAGAAGAGTCTCTTTCAGAAGAGCGATTAAAAAAGCCGTGCAGACGGCATTAAAGCTGGGAGCGGAAGGAATCAAAATTCACGTAAGCGGGCGTCTCG
Organism: Deltaproteobacteria bacterium; assembly: GCA_016180865.1. Classification (GTDB taxonomy): domain Bacteria; phylum UBA10199; class UBA10199; family 1-14-0-20-49-13; genus JACPAJ01. Next base: position 3,446 of record JACPAJ010000024.1, on the reverse strand, counting down.
GCGGAGCTGAAATTGCAAGGGCCGAATGGTATCGCGAAGGAAGGGTTCCTCTGCACACATTAAGAGCCGATGTCGATTTCGGTTTTGCAGAAGCAAAAACCACTTATGGCCAGATCGGCGTTAAGGCGTGGGTGTATAAGGGCGAGGTTTTATAGTTATGTTGCAACCAGAAAAAACAAAATGGCGCAAAGTTCAAAAGGGAAGAGTAAGAGGAGTTGCGTATAGAGGCTGCAATCTGGCCTATGGCGATTGGGGCCTGCAGGGTTTGGAACACGGCTGGATCACCGCACGGCAGATTGAAGCGTGCCGCGTCGCCATTACAAGAGTGATGAAAAGCGGCGGTAAAATGTGGATTCGCATATTTCCCGACAAGCCTGTTTCTAAAAAACCGGTTGAAACCAGAATGGGACGCGGAAAAGGCGCAGTTGAACTGTGGGTTGCCTGCGTTAAGCGCGGTCGGATGCTTTTTGAAGTTGAAGGCATTTCGGAAGCCGATGCAAGGGAGGTGTTGAACACCGCAGCGCATAAGCTCCCTATAAAAACAAAGCTGATTTCCCGCGCGACAACGCGTGAGGCTAGGAGTTAAGGATATAGGAGTTAAGGATATATGAAGAAAAAGGAAGTCGACATAAAGAGCAAAACTTTGGAAGAGCTGGTTAATTTATCACGGGACTATAAGGCGGATCTCGCGCGCCTCCGGTTTCGTCATTCAACCGGTCAGCTGGAAAAAACATCTGACCTTGGAAAACTAAGAAAGACGATCGCCCGAGTTAATACTTTTATCCGGCAGAAAGAGTTGGCAAAAAATGCAAAGGCAAATTAAAGAAAAAACAGGCGTTGTTATCCGCAAGAGCGGCGATAAGACGGTTATCGTCGAAGTTGAGCGGTTTGTAATGCACCCGAAATATAAAAAGTTTTTGAGAAAGAGAAAAAATTTCCATGTGCACGACGAGAAGAACGTATGCGAACTTGGCGATAAGGTTAGGATCGTTGAAACCCGCCCGATAAGCAAGCTTAAATCGTGGAAACTGGCTTCAGTTGTCGCTAAGGGCTTATTTATTGAAAAGGGCATAGATGATACGGCAGCACAGGAAAAAGAGGTTGTTATATGATTCAAACACAGACATCACTTGAGGTAGCTGATAATTCCGGCGCCAAGGAGCTTGTTTGTATAAAAGTTTTGGGTGGAACGAGGCGGAGGTATGCAACAATCGGAGATGTGATAGTTGTTGCCGTGAGGTCTGCGATGCCTAAAGCAAAGGTTAAAAAAGGAGATGTTTGGCTCCGGAGGTATTATAAAAGGAATTTTTATGAAATTTGCGACTATACACATAAAAAAAGGCGATACAGTAAAAGTCATTGCCGGCAGGGAAAAAGGGAAGAGCGGCAAGGTTTTGGCGGTAATGCCCAAGAAAGAGACTGTTTTGATTGAAAAGATCAATTTTGTGAAGCGGCACAGAAAGCCGTCCCAGCAGTTTAAGCAGGGCGGCATAATGGAGAAGGAATCTCCTCTTCACTGGTCAAACGTCATGCTGATGTGCGTAAAATGCAATAAGCCTGTAAGGGTGAAAAACAAGGTAATAGACGGAAAGAACAACAGAACTTGCATAAAATGCGGGGATTTGCTGGAGGCATCTAAATAATATGGCACGGTCAACATACGAAGAAAAATATTATAACGAATGCATTCCTCATTTGAAAAAAGAGTTTGGCTATAAGAATTTGCTTTCGGTTCCAAAACTAGGCAAAATTGTGATTAATACTTCATTAAAGGAAGCTCTTCAGGATTCTAAAATTTTGGATGCGGCAGTGAACGACATTGCGGCAATTACCGGCCAAAAGCCCGTTGTAACCCGTGCAAAGAAATCGATCTCCAACTTTAAATTAAGAGTCGGACAGGCGATAGGCTGCTGCGTTACGCTAAGGCGCAGGAAAATGTTTGAGTTTTTGAACAGGCTTGTGAATGTTGCCATGCCGCGCGTGCGCGATTTTAAGGGTGTGGATCCAAAGTCGTTTGACGGAAGCGGCAACTATACGCTTGGGCTTACGGAGCAGATTATTTTCCCCGAAATCAACCCCGATAAGGTGACGAAAGTTTTCGGGATGAATATTACTTTTGTAACGACTGCGAAAACGGATAAGGAAGGAAAGGCCCTGCTCAAATTTATGGGCATGCCTTTCAAGAACTAGGCTAAAAAATATGGCTAAGAAAAGTTTGATGATCAAGTCGAAGAGGAAACCGGCGTTTAAAACGCGCAAATATAACAGATGCCCTCTGTGCGGAAGGCCGAGGGCTTATATTCGCAGATTCGGCATGTGCAGAATCTGTTTTAGAAAGATGGCTTTAAAAGGCGAGTTGCCCGGAGTTATAAAGGCAAGCTGGTAGGAGATTAAAGATATGAGCATGACAGACCCGATTGGAGATTTGCTGACCCGCATAAGAAATGCGAACAAGGAGAGGTTCGAAAGCGTTACAATTCCACACTCTATCTTTAAGGAAGAGATCGTTCGCGTTTTGAAAGAGGAAGGTTATGTCAGAGGATATGAAACGGTCGGAGAAGGCATCGTTAAGAGCCTGGTTATAACATTAAAATATACGCAGAAAAAGGAGAGGATAATTGAAGGGCTGGTTAGAGTGAGCAAACCCGGCCATCGCAGGTTCCTCGGCTACACCGACATCAAGCCGATAAGAGGAGGCCTGGGGATGGCGATTTTATCGACTCCAAAGGGCGTGCTTTCCGATAAATCCGCAAAGCATCAAAAACTTGGAGGCGAATGGGTTTGTTCGGTATGGTAAAAGGTTAAATTATGTCAAGAATAGGAAAAAAACCGGTTAATATTCCGGAAAAAGTTAAAGTTAGTTTTAAAGACGGAACTTTTGAGGCGAAAGGCCCTCTGGGAAATTTAACGCTAAAAGTCCCTGAGGCCCTGTCATTGGAGCTTAACGACAAGGCTGTTAATGTTAAGAGATCGAATGACGATCGCCTGACGCGATCGCTTCACGGGCTGTATCGTTCGCTGATCAACAATGCTGTTGCCGGAGTTGCAACCGGTTATGCAAAGACGCTCGATATAGTAGGAGTCGGTTATAAAGCGGAAGTAAAAGGCAAAAATCTGGAGCTGGCTCTCGGATTCTCCCATCCGGTTGTTTTTCCGATTCCGGAGGGGATTAAATTCACGGTGGATAAAGGCGTGCGTGTTAATATTTCCGGAGCCGATAAGCAGCTTGTCGGCGAGACGGCTTCGCGAATTAGAAAGATCAGATCGCCTGAACCTTATAAAGGCAAGGGTGTTAGATATGCCGATGAAATAATTAAGAAGAAAGTCGGCAAGGCAGCTACGGCAGTTGGTGCCGGTGCAAAATAATAGGGTGGCTAAAGACCTATGAGGACAAAGATTGAAGGGAGGATGCGTCGTAAGCGCCGCATCCGCAAAAAAATATTTGG
>JACPAJ010000057.1:11103-39679 GCA_016180865.1 Deltaproteobacteria bacterium | reverse complement strand
CCCGCCTCAGTCGGAACCCAGTCCGCCTTTGGCGAAGGGTTCGCATCCGTGCAAAACAAAAGGCCGGGAAGATGGCAGATGCCATCCTCCCGACCTTGCGTCTCCACGGGGATTCGAACCCCGGTCGTCGCCGTGAAAGGGCGATGTCCTAGGCCCCTAGACGATGGAGACAAATAATTTTCTCTTGTTGTTTTGGCACGCAGTCTTTCCGGCCCCAATTGTTCACCAGTGAGGCGCCCGGGATTCGGACCCGGGACACCCGCCTTAAAAGGGCGGTGCTCTACCAGCTGAGCTAGCGCCCCACAAGTAAACAGTAGGCCAGAAAAACTGTGCCAACTAACCACCTTCCAAAAATTCGCGGCACGATAGCAAGGCTTGGGCTAAAAAGTCAAATAAAATGAGTTATTTTATAGCCTTCCAGAACGCCTCCAGACCTTCATATACGTAATCTGCCTTCGTGCCCCCAATTCCAGCCGTTTTTGGAGATATTAAAACCCCTGTCATCCCGGCTTTCCTTGCAAACTCCATATCGGATTCAAAATCTCCGATCACAACCGATTTCGCGAACTTTATGTTTTTAAATGCCTTTTTGGCCTTAAGGAGCATGCCAATTTTTGGCTTCCGGCAGCTGCAGCCGTCTTCGATCTCATGGGGACAATAATAAAGCCTGTCCACCCTCCCCCCTCTTTTCTTAATCGCACTGACCATCTTCTTATGTATTAAAGCCAGTCCCTTTTTCGAAACCAGCCTCTTGGCGATGCATCTCTGATTTGTGACAATAATAATATGTCCGAATTTTCCGGAAAGCCGCCCGATATATTTTAAAAAAGCAGGGATGAACTTAAACTCTTTCCATTTGCAGACATAACCGCCGACAATCAGCTTATTAACTATCCCGTCGCGGTCAAGAAAGAGAGTCCATGACTTGTCAATATTTAAACTTTTTAAAGTCTTCTTTGGCTTTTTCATAATCTTCCGGTATTCCGATATCGATAAAATAGCTGTCGAACACGCAGCCGGATATCTTTATTTTGTCAAACTTCTTCATTAAAAAATCATTTTCGAATGAAAAAGCTTCCGGCATGTCGTCCAAGGCATGCCTGCTGATAATTTGGATGCCGCCGTTGATAAGCCCCTCCTGCCTGGCTTTTCGCGGCGTAAAATTTATAACCCTATGATCGGCGTCCAAAGCAACGGAATCATATCTATAGCAATCCGGCACTTTTTTCAACGCCATCGCAACTTCCGCGCCGGAAGATTCATACGAGCTGCATAGCTTTCCCAAATCAATTTCAAAAAACGTATCCCCGTTTAAAATAAAAGCGCCCTCCCCTTTCACATATTTTAGAGCTTTCTTCGTGGCGCCGCCGGTGCCAAGAGGTTTATCCTCCACTGAGCAGGTAATTTGCGCTTTGAAAGGATTGGCGCCGAAATACGACTTAATAATTTCAGCTTTGAATCCAAGCCCCAAAATAATATGATCAATCCCATGTTTTACCAAAAAAGAAACGAGATAGGATAAAAACGGCTTCCCGTTGATATCTGCCATTGCTTTTGGAATATCTTTCAGCACCGGCTGCAGCCTTGTGCCGAATCCGCCGGCAAGTATGATTGCTTCCTTGATTTTCATTTTCCAAAGAGAGACTTTTCGACCAGCTCGCATATGATATGGCCCATCAAAATATGCGTCTCCTGAATTCTCGGCGTGTCGCTCGAAGGAACGGCGATAAGATGCCTGCAAAGGCCGTTCATTTTGCCGCCGCTTTTGCCGGTAAATCCAACAGTGGTAAGTCCGGCATCATTCGCGGTTTTGATAGCATCGATAATATTTTCCGAATTTCCCGATGTTGAGAAAGCCAGCAGAAAATCCCCCTTCGCCCCCTTCGCCTTTATGAGCCGCGAATAAGTTTCCTTGTACGAATAATCATTGGCGACCGCCGTAAGATAGGAAGAATTAACGTGCAAAGCTTCGGCATCCAGAGGCGGCCTGTCCAGATAAAATTTTCCGGTGAACTCCGCCGCAATGTGCTGCGCGTCGGCAGCGCTCCCTCCGTTGCCGCACAGCAAAACTTTTTTGCCGTTTTTGAAAGCTTCTGTTATGCCGCGGGCAACATCCCGAATTGCCAAGATAAGCTTCTCGTCTTTCAGGATATCTCCCTTAATCTTTACCGACTGATCTAAAATTTGTTTTATTCTTACGCCTTCCATGCCGTTAACCCGCTCTCTTCAAAAGAATAGTCCCTAAACTGCCCGCCGAATTTTTCCAGCGCCTTCCTTACCTCATAACGCGTATTTTTCGGGCAGTAAAATACCATGAACCCTCCGCCTCCGGCGCCTGTCAGCTTTCCGCCTGTGGCACCGGCTTTTCTAGCCTCTTCATACATCTCATCTATCGTTTGATTTGTGATATCTTCCGCCATTTTCTTTTTATGCTGCCATCCGTAATCGAGCAGCATGCCTACTTCATCCAGATTTCCCTTCAGGATCGCCTCTTTTATTCTTACCGCCTGCTCTTTTAAAACATGCATCGCGGCAACAGGCCCTTCTTTCTTTTTTTCAACGTTGGCGACCTGAGTTTCAATAATCTTGGAAGACAACCTGCTGGTGCCTGTGTAATAAAGAAGCATATTAAACTCAAGCTCTCTTAGATAGTCCGCTTTGATTTTCAGGGGATTAACAATCACCTTGTCGTTGGCGTAAAATTCCATAAAGTTAACGCCCCCGAAAGTTGCCGCGTACTGATCCTGCTTGCCGCCTTTCATTCCCAAATCGGTGCGCTCAATTTCATAAGCAAGATGGGCGATATCGTATTCCCCCAAAGGAAGCTGGAGCCATTCGCTGAAAGCTCCGAGAACGGAAACCACAAGCGTCGATGACGATCCTAAACCAGATCCCGGAGGCGCATCGACAAAGGTTGTCAGCTTAAAACTAAGAGGCTTTTTGGCAAATTTCTTTACGACCTTATTATATATCGCCTTTAACAAAGGCAGCTCCCCCGCCGTATCCAATTCCGCGCTTGAATCAAATTCAAGTTTTAAATTTCTATCTATCGCGTTAAAAACAATTTTTCCGTTATTCTGAGGCTCAAGAGTGGCATAGGCATACATTGAAATAGTCGCGTTTAAAATCGCACCGCCATAAAGCTCGGAATAGGGGCTCACATCGGTGCCGCCTCCCGCAAAGCCCAACCGGAGCGGTGATTTTGCTCGTATAATCATATTGCCGTCCTTTTATTAATTAAAAGTTTCAATATTGCAAATTAAAAATTTTCGTTATATGGAGGTGCATTATGCGCACATTGATAATGCTTCCGACATACAATGAGAAAGAAAATCTGGAAGATTTGGTTACAGAAATTCTGGCGGTGGCTCCGGAGGTAAGCATTCTTATTATTGACGACAGTTCACCCGATGGCACGGGCGCAATCGCCCTTAAACTTGCCAAGCTTCATGAGCAGATTACTGTCATCGAAAGACCTCCGAAATCGGGCCGAGGAACAGCTTCAACTTCTGGCTATAAGTACGCAATAAATAAGGGTTTTGATTATTATATGGAGATGGATGTCGATCACTCTCATTCGCCAAAAGAGCTGCCGGCAATATTAGAAGCCGCTAAAAACGCCGACATGGTTATTGCCTCAAGATTTTTGAAAGGCGGCAGCGTGGAAGGGTGGAATTTAAAACGCCGTCTGCTCCATCTTGCCGCGGATATTGCTGTCCGGCTTATTCTTGGAACGCCGAATACCGACCACACAAACGGCTATAGATGCTACAGAGTCGGCAAGCTAAAGAAGATCGATTTTAAAAAATTAAGCTTCGACGGCTATGTTGCCCATACGCTCCTTGAAAATATCTATCACCGCGCCGGTTATATTATAAAAGAAGTCCCCTCCACATTTTATAACCGGACAAAGGGAAAATCAAAAATGAACAAATCGGAAGCGCTGGAAGGAATAAAAAATATGATTAAGTTCCGTCTGCTCACGCTGAGGCACGGATATAAATATTTCCTGCAGCATTAATTCCTTTTATATATTGCAAAGCCATCTATCTCGTTTATGGGTCTGTAATTTTTTTCTATAAGACTTTTAAGAAACGGATAATTGTCTGCGGGATATCTTGCATAACGCCTGTAATTGCTTTTGCTTGTGTCCACGATATAATCCGGAAGCTTTTTTGAAACATCCTCTTTAAAATAATCCCATGCTTTAGGAAAAATGTTGTCAGAGGTGTCAAAAACCACGACTCCGGGCTTGTCGGCAAAATCGTTCCATAATTTCCGAAAGCTTGAAGGGGGATTCGGCATTTTTGGATCATACTCAAGCCCCGCCGTCATCGGCGAACGGCCGGTGAGATAGTCTGCAGAAGTAAAGCGCGTTGCCAGATCCATGCCGCTGAAAAAATAGAGCTGATAGCATAACCCCCACACAAAAAGAGTATCCCCTTCTTTAGCGATTGTCTTTAAAAAGTCGGCTGTTTTAACCCACGTCTCTTTCTGTTTGGGCGGCCTTAAAGGCAGAGAAATTGCATAAGCCTCCCATCCGATAATGCAGATCATTCCCCACGCAAACATGGAAAATTTCCATCTGCGGGATATAGCTTCCTCTCTGCGCTCCCACCACATTCCGGCCAACACCGCGGCGACCGGCAGTATGATAATATAATAATGAAAATATATCCGCCCTCCCATAATAATCGGAGCAATGCTCAGAACGAACCATAAAATCAAAAACGAAACGAACGGCGGCCGTTCAGATTTTTTAAGCCGGAAAACATATAGCGACCCGATCCACAAAGGCAAAGATGCCAGACAGAACAAAACCGAGCGGACGATAAACTTTAAAGCTACATACAAAAAATCGCTCTGCGCCGGGCCTTTTGCGTAAAGAAGAATATACGCAAACGATTCGTAGGCATAAGAAAGCGCATTCTTCTGATAAAAATACGCAAGGACAAGCAGAATCGGCGCAAAAAAACCGGCCAGCACGAATAATGATGCAGCAGCGGCATTTGAAAAACTTTTTGCAAGCCAAGGTCTTAAAATCAGGATATAAGCTAGCGCGCCTGCAAGTATAATGCCGCCCTGATATTTCGTCAGAACGGCGAGCCCCATAAACACGCCCGATAAAAAATAGAGAGCTTTATTTTCAAAATGCTCGGCCCGCAGAAGAAAAAGAGCTGCAAGCGCTGTCGGAAACATCATCAATATTTCGCAGTTTGCCGCAAGCATATCCTGCGGAATAAATGTAGTTGAAAAAACAGCGTAGAGAGGAGCTTGCCCCGGAGAGGCTCGCCTCGAATGGGCACGCCCCGGACTCGCCAATAGCTGAAGCAGAAAATATATCGATATCGAGGTACCGGCGACAAAGCCGATTGTAATAATGCGAATCACCCATAAATGCGCCCAGCCGGAAAAGGCCGCGCCAAGCGCATATAAATAATATATAAGCGGCGGCTGATAGATTAAAAAATCCCTGTATGGAAGGCCTCCGCCAAGGATTGTTCTTGCCGCAAGAGAATAGTCGGTCTCATCTATATTGACATAGCTGTAAAAAAAAGATGGGATGCGAAGGATTCCGCAGACTAAAATTATCAGAAGGAGGTCAATAAGCCGCTTCTTAGACATAAAAATCATTTCACGGAAAACGGGTTTTTTATCATTACGCTGCTTCCGCGTTCGGGGCCTAAGGATAAAATCATAACAGGCAAATTAAGCGAAGACTCAATGAATTTTAAATACTTTACGGCGTTATTCGGCAGTTTTTCTACCGAATCGATTTTTGAAATATCCTCTTTCCATCCATCAAACTCTTTATAAACTGGCGCCCCCGCATTATTATATTCTACCGCAACTTTTATTTTTTTCAACCCTGTTAAAACATCCAGCTTCATGAGCGCGAGACCTGTCAAGCCGTTTACCATTTTAGACCGCTTTAAAACCTCCAAATCGAGCCAGCCGCATCGCCGCGGCCTTCCTGTTGTCGCGCCGAATTCAACGCCTTTCTTGCGCAAAAGCTCGCCGGTTTCATCGTTTAATTCCGTCGGAAACGGCCCGCTCCCGACGCGCGTTGTATACGCCTTTGCGACTCCCACAACCTGCCTGATTGCGTTCGGCCCAACGCCGCTTCCGGATGCCGCGCCGCTCGCAACAGTTGTGGAAGATGTTACAAAAGGATATGTGCCGTGATCAACGTCCAGCGCCGTCCCCTGAGCGCCTTCAAACAGAATCTTTTTCCCGCTTTCGAGCGCATTGTTCAAAAGCTTTGCCGAATCGGAGACATATTTTTTCAATTCTCTTCCGGATTTCAGATACGGCGCAAAAATCTCATCGAACGCAAACGGCTTATGATCAAGAACGCGCTCGATATACAAATTTTTCTGCGGCAATACGGCCAAAAGCCTTTCCCTGAAAATCTTTTCGTCGACAAGATCACACATGCGGATGCCTAAGCGCGCAACCTTATCTTCATAACACGGCCCGATTCCGCGGATTGTTGTGCCGATCTTGTTGTCTCCCGCTCCCTCCTCGCGAAGCTTGTCTATCAGTTTATGATAAGGCATGACGACATGGGCATAAGCGCTAATCACAAATCGGGAGCTGTCTTTTAAATATCCCTTGGATTTAACAAGCTCTAATTCGGAAAGGCAGACCTCCGGATCAATTACCACGCCGTTTCCTATAACCGATGTGACATTTTCTCTTAAAATTCCCGAGGGGAGGAGATGCAGAACGGTCTTGCAGCCGTTTACAACGATAGTATGTCCCGCATTTGCGCCCCCCTGATAGCGGACCACAAAATCGGCGGAAGGAGTTAAAAGGTCGACTATTTTTCCCTTCCCCTCATCGCCCCACTGCGCGCCGACTATAACTGTTGTTGACATAATTTTACTAATATCGCCTTCTGCGCGTGCAGCCTGTTTTCGGCCTGATCGAATATGACCGACTTGCCGGCATTCATTGCGTAATCATCGATTTCAAAGCCTCTGTGCGCCGGCAGATCGTGCATAATAAGCGCTTTTTTATTCAAATCCAGCAAGCCTTTGCCAAGCTGATAAGGCATGAATGTTTTCAGCCTTCTCTCTTTTTCATCTTTAAATTTAGGATCCAAGTAAAGCTCCATATCTATCCACGCATCCGTGTAAAGAACATCCGCATCCAAAACGGCTTTTTGGGGATCTTTCTCTTCGGCATATAATCCGGACGCCTTAACCTCTTTCAGCAAACCTTCATCGAGGCTTATCGGATGCCTTTCAGGAACGCACAGAGTAAAATGCATCCCCATCTTGACGCAGCCGAGGCTTAAAGTATTGCTGACATTATTCGCAATGCCGAGATAAACCGCTTTTTTGCCTTTCAGGCTTCCAAGATGCTCCTGCATAGTCTGCAAATCCGCAATCGTCTGGCACGGATGGTACTTTTCGCAGAGGCCATTTATAAGCGGCTTTTCCATGACTTCGGCCATTTTTAAAAGATCGCTGTGGCGCAAAACCCTTGCCATTACAATGTCGGCATATCTATCGATGCAGCGCGCCTCGTCCTTTATATCCCCAAGCTTAAACTGCGTCGTTGTCCAGTCCAGAAAAATGGCATGGCCGCCAAGCTGTGTTGCGCCGGCCTCAAAAGACGTGCGAGTTCTTGTCGATGTCTTTTGAAAGAGCATAACAAGAGTTTTATTCTTCATCAGCTCCGGACGCTCGCCCCTTTTATATTTCTTTTTAAGCTCAATTGCATAATCGATTATCGAAGCAAGCTCCGTTGAACTCAGTTCTTTCAGCGTTAATAAATTTTTCGGCATATTTTGGCACCTTTATAAAATATATTTGCTTAAATCCCTGTCTTTCACGATATCGGAGAGCCTTTCGCGCACATATTTGGCGTCTATTAAAAATTTATGCCCGTCTTTTTCGGGCGCTTCATACGAAATCGTATCAAGCACATTCTCCATGATGGTATGAAGCCGCCGCGCTCCGATATTTTCCATCTGTTCGTTCACGTTCGCCGCCATTTCGCAAATTTCTTTCAGCCCGTCGTCGGCAAATTCAAGGCCGACGCCTTCTGTTTTCATCAGCGCGATATACTGTTTAACGAGCGAGTTATCGGTTTCGGTTAATATTCTGTAAAAATCTTCTTTGGTCAGAGGATCCAGCTCCACGCGGATTGGAAAACGCCCTTGAAGCTCCGGAATCAGATCGGACGGCTTTGAAACATGAAATGCTCCGGCTGCAATAAAAAGGATATGATCGGTTTTGACCATTCCATGCTTTGTCATTACGGTCGAGCCTTCAATAATCGGCAGAATATCGCGCTGAACCCCTTCGCGCGAAACGTCGGGGCCGTGGCTTAAAGCCCCTTCGCGGGAGGCGATTTTATCTATTTCGTCCAAAAATACGATTCCGTTCTGCTCCACCCGCTCTATCGCAAGTTTTGTCACCTTTTCCATATCGACGAGCTTTGACGATTCCTCCTGTGATAAAATCTGCAGCGCTTCCAGAACTTTCGCTTTTCGTTTCTTTTTGCCGTTAGGTGCGCCTTGGGGAAACATGCCGCTCATCATCTCCTTTAAATTAGCTCCGAGCTCATCGAATCCATGAGCTCCGGAAGCAATGACCTCTACCATCGGCATTCCGCGTCCCTGCTGTGGCGGCAGTTCCACGCTTTGCTTGTCGAGTTTGCCGGATCTCAGAAGAGCTCTCAGCGATTCGCGCGCGGACTGTTTATCGCTCCCCTCCGGCGGCATTTCCTTTGCCATTAAAAGATCGAGCAGCTTTTCCTCAGCCATCTCCTGGGCCTTAACCTTTATCTTTTCGGTCTCTTCTTCCCTGACCATCTTTACCGCAAGATCTGTAAGCTCCCGAATCATCGATTCGACGTCCTTTCCCACATACCCCACTTCGGTAAATTTGGATGCTTCAACTTTAATGAAAGGAGCTGCGGCAAGTTTTGCAAGGCGCCGCGCTATTTCCGTCTTGCCGATGCCTGTAGGGCCTATCATGATGATATTTTTTGGCGTGATTTCGTCGGACAAAGGCTTTTCCACCTGCTGGCGGCGCCATCTGTTTCTTAAAGCGATTGCAACGGCTCTTTTAGCCTTATTCTGGCCGATTATAAAACGGTCGAGTTCGGAAACGATCTCTCTTGGCGTTAAATTAGCAGCTGTTGACATAAAAGAATCATTACGACTTCAGCTCTTCTACTATAATCTGGTCGTTTGTAAAGACACAAATATCGGACGCCATTCTGATTGCCTCCTCGGCAATTTCTTTTGCGGATAAATTTGAATGTTTCACCATCGCCCTTGCAGCGGCCAGGGCATAAGGTCCTCCGCTCCCGATTGCCGCAATGCCGTCATCAGGCTCAATGACATCGCCGGTCCCCGATATAAGAAATGTCTTCTCTTTATCGGCCACAACAAGAAGAGCTTCGAGCCTTCTAAGAATTTTATCCGTCCGCCAGTCTTTGGCAAGTTCAACCGCCGCGCGCGTGATATTTCCGCGAAATTCCGAAAGCTTCGCCTCAAATTTTTCAAAAAGAGTGAATGCATCGGCCGTCGAGCCGGCGAATCCGGCAACAACTTTCCCGTCATTCAACTGGCGCAGTTTTTTGGCGGTCTTCTTCATGACTGTGTTGCCCATCGACACCTGTCCGTCGCCTGCAACAGCCACAGATCCGCCTTTGCGCACTGCTATTATTGTTGTTGCGTGGAACATAAAGATGGGGGGAACGACCAACTCGAAGACTCGTTGTTTCCCCCCAAACCCCTCTCGCTCGGACTGGCAAAGCCAGTTCCTCACTCGCTAACTCATGCCTTTGGATGGCTCTTTTCGTACACATCCATAAGTTTATCCAAACTCACATGAGTATATTTCTGCGTAGTCGATAAGCTTGTGTGGCCGAGAAGCTCCTGAATTCCGCGCAGATCCGCGCCGGAATTCAGCATGTGGGTTGCAAAAGAATGCCTTAATACGTGAGGCGTAACCTCTTTCTGGATTCCGCTGTCTTTAAGATATTTCTGAACCATTCTTTCAACGCTTCTTGGCGTAATTCTATCGCCCTGCCTGTTAAGAAAAACCGCCTTTGTATTATTCCCTTTGCCTATCAGCTCCTCGCGCTTTGCAAGATAATTCGACAGCGCCGTCTGCGCCTTTGAGCCGATCGGGACCATCCTCTCCTTGCGCCCCTTGCCTAAAACTTTCAAAACTCCTTCGCCTAAATTTACGCTGTCGATATCAAGCCCAACCAGTTCGCTTACGCGAAGGCCGGAAGCATACATTACTTCCATCATGGCTTTATCCCTGACGGATAATATGTCGGCGGCATTCGGGCCGTTTAAAAGGGCCACAACCTCATCTACAGTTAAAAACTTCGGAAGCCTCTTTGGAACTTTGGGTGTTGTAACATCTTTTGCCGGATTATTTTCCACTGCGCCCTGCTTAATCCAATATTTGAAAAAAGACCGCAAAGACGCTAATTTGCGGGCTATTGAGGCGGGATTATTCTTTCCAAACAGCGTGGAAAGGTAGCCCCTCACAATGTTGTTATCGATTTTCCCCAGAGCAGACTTGCCTCCGGACGCTATCTGGGCGTGCGTTTTCTTCATGTACGCCGAAAACTGATATAAATCGGCCATATAGTTCTTCGTCGTATGCTCGGACGCATCCTGCTCATGCCTCAGATATTCCTCATAGTTTTTAAGTAGTTCTTCCATATTTTTCTCCCCCTTTTGCTCGCCTTGCCACTACAAGTACAAGTTAGGATAACGTATAAGTTTTATAAAAAAAATTCAATAAAATTCTTATATTTTTTTCCTTTATAAATTTACTGATTTCGCCTAGTTATAACAGCCATGCGTCGCAAAAAAATGAAAGAGGCTGCCAGAATAAATGATATACTGGCAAGCGTCCTTAAAAATGGCGGTCTTGCAAAAAAAATCGTTCAATACAGTATTTTTGAAATCTGGGGGGAGCTTGTCGGCGAAACGATTGCAAAAAGAGCGAAGCCTAAAAAAATGCAGGGAAATACGCTGGTAGTCGCCGCAAAAAGCGCGGCATGGGCGCAGGAGCTGTCGTTTATGAAGCCTATGATTTTAAAAAAAATCCGCGAACGGTTTCCGGATGCTTTTGTAACGGATATTAAATTTACTGCTGGAATACTTTGATGACCTGATCGGCTGGAATTGCTCCGTCTCTTATTATCGCCATCGTATCTTCCGTGATATCAACAACTGTCGAACCTCTGGAAGGCTCGCATTCTCCCCCGTCGACTATGCAGTCGATTTTATCCTTAAAATATTTTTGAACGTGCCTTGTGCTGAGAGAAGCCGGGTATCCGGAAAGATTTGCGGATGTTGTGGTTAAAGGCTTTCCGAACCCCCTTACAAGCGCTGTAGCAACCGGATGGGAAGATATCCTAACTCCGATTTTACCGGTATTTGTCGTCAGCGACTTTGAAATTTTCGGGCCGGCCGGAAATAAAATCGTCAGCGGCCCCGGCCAGAATGTTTTAATGAGATTATTCACGGGTTCCGTAACTTTCTCTACATAATCTTCAAGCATTGCCTTATCGGTCACAAGGATTGCGACCGGAAGGCCATAATCGCGGCGCTTCAGATCGTAAAGTTTTTTTATGGCTTTTTCGTTTGTGACGTCCACTCCAAGGCCGTAAAAAGTTTCGGTTGGATAGGTAACAACCTTGCCTTCATGCAAAAAAACAATCGCCTTGGAAATGACATCCGGCTCGGGATCGCGAGGATTTATGGTAAATATTGTGGACATTATTTCAACTTCCTATTCTTCCCCTTCACTTCCGCTGCTAGTTTCCTCCTATACTCAACAAGCTTCTTCTGCAAGCTTCCGTCCGAAAGCGCTAGAATCTCGACAGCAAGCAGCGCCGCATTTTTTGCTCCCGCTTTGCCGATTGTAACCGTTGCAACCGGAATCCCCGAAGGCATCTGCCCCATAGCAAGCAGCGCGTCAACACCCTGTAAAGGTGAAACGGCCAGCGGCACGCCAATAACGGGAATTACGGTCTGAGCTGCTATAACACCCGCCAAATGAGCCGAATATCCGGCGCCGGCGATAACAACTTTTATCCCCCTCGGAGCAGCTTTTTTGGCAAAATCTGTCGTCATTTCCGGAGCACGGTGGGCTGAGGTTATTATCATCTCATACGCCACGCCAAATTCTTTAAGCGTTTTTGCCGCATCTTCCATCACCGGAAGATCCGAATCGCTCCCCATAACGATGCTCACTTGCGGGTTTATTGTCATTTCAACGCCCTCCATCCAATATCCTTCCTATAATGAACTCCGTCCCACGTTATTTTCCCTGCGGCTTCATAGGCTCTGCCAAAAGCTTCAGCATAAGATGCTCCAAGTGCGGTCACACCAAGCACCCTTCCGCCGTCCGTAACCAGCTTGCCTTCTTTCAGCGCAGTTCCGGAATGAAAAATAACGGTGCCTGGCACCTTTTCCGCTTCCTCGATTCCGAGAATTTCGATGCCATTTGTATAATGGCCCGGATACCCGCGCGATGACATGATAACACAAAGGCTTACGGCATCGTCCCATCTTATCTCCATTTTGTTCAATTTTCCATCAAGCGCAGCTTCAATCAAATCGATAAAATCAGTTCTCATTCTAACAAGAAGAGGCTCTGTTTCCGGATCTCCCATTCTCACGTTAAATTCCAATACTCTCGGCACTCCATTTGAAATCATGAGGCCTGCATATAAAAACCCGATGAAAGGCCTTCCTTCCGCCGCCATTCCCGCAATCGCCGGTTTAATAATCTCTTTCATTATTCTCTCTTTGAGTTCATCCGTCACAACAGGCGCCGGCGAATAAGCCCCCATTCCGCCGGTATTCGGGCCCTGATCGTTATCGTAAACCGCCTTATGATCCTGGCTGGATGCCAGAGGCAGGACATTTTCTCCGTCTGAAATGCAGATAAAAGAAGCCTCTTCGCCTTCAAGAAATTCTTCAATCACGATCCGCCGGCCGGCTTCGCCGAATTCCTCTCTTTTCAACATGGCATCGATTGCCGCATTTGCGTCCGCTTCGTTTTTGCATATAATAACGCCCTTTCCGGCGGCAAGGCCGTCGGCTTTAATAACAACCGGCAGACCGCTTGATTTGACAAAAGCGCGCGCCTCCTGCGAATCGGTAAATGTTCCATAGTTAGCGGTTGAAATGCCATACTTTTGCATGAACTGCTTTGCGTAAGCTTTGCTTGCTTCCAGAGCTGAAGCGCGTTTTGAAGGGCCGAAAATCCTAAGCCCGTTCCGCTGAAAATCATCCGCTATTCCAAGCGTTAAAGGAAACTCCGGGCCGACAATTGTAAGATCGATTTTTTGTTTTTTGGCGAAACTGATAAGTTCGGTTATATCATCGGTCTTTATCGGCACGCACTCTGCAAGTTTTGCAATGCCGGCATTCCCCGGAGCACAGTAAATCTTTTTGCATTTGGGGCTTTGCACAAGCTTCCACACAAGCGCATGCTCCCTTCCGCCGCTGCCGATAACGAGTATCCTCATAAATGGCCTGTCATTGCGAGGAGTACGCCGAAGGCGAACGACGAAGCAATCTCCCGCAACCAGTTGATTTCATGAGATTGCCACGGCCACTTTCAGTGTCCTCGCAATGACACTGCATATCCTATCGAACGGGAAAATCAACTGAAATGAAAGAACGTTCGTTAAAACCTGTAAGAACCGCTCAGAAGAGCTGTTACGGTGTATATATTAAAATCCTGCGCAACTCCGCCGGAATCGAGCAGCTTGCCGACACCGTAGGCATACTGCGCGCCGATATTATATGTTGTGTGCCCCATTTCGTAACCGAGGCTGAATGTACCGCCGTAATAATCTATTTTGGATGTTGCGGCTGTGCCTGCTTCCGCATCGGGCGTGGATGAAAGATTTGTAAAAGCGCCTAAACGCAGCGGAAATTTTCCGCCGATATAATATTCTCCGCCGATATTCCCGTTCACTACAAAATTCTGATCGATCTTTATATCATTAAAAAGACCGGTGTTGTCGTGCGCGGATGTGAATTTATGAGGGAGATAAAAAGAGATATCGCCGGACAGCGCATATTTAATCGGCTTTTCATAAGCAATGCCTGTTGTAATTCTTATTGGAGTAGCTAGATTAGTTCGAACATTCCGGCTTACCAATTCCTGCGTCGACTGCGGCACGTTGTTTTCTATAACAACGCTGCTGCTGTAAAGTTTACCGCTGCTGTTTATTTTTAAAGTGTAGGGCCGCACGCTTAAGCCAAGGCTCAAGTTATGCGGAAGCTTGTATTTTGCTCCGGCAACCGCTTCCAGCGCGCCATAGCTGTATTCCGTATCCGTATACCCTTGAGTAAAAAGCGTCGCGGTTTCCGCGCGGTAGAACAGTTCGCGGTTGAAGCTTCTAAGATGATAAAAGAGCGAAAAACCGAACGAGAAATTGTCCGTCATTTTTCTTGCATACGAAGGCCCGATAAGAATGGTGCTGT
This sequence comes from Deltaproteobacteria bacterium, assembly GCA_016180865.1. GTDB lineage: Bacteria > UBA10199 > UBA10199 > 1-14-0-20-49-13 > JACPAJ01. Next base: position 25,182 of record JACPAJ010000057.1, on the reverse strand, counting down.
CGCTGACCTGCAGCGATACGGTGCTGTTCACATCGGCATTAGACACACTCACGTCGCCCGCATAGGCAAAATAATTCGGAACATAGACCGAAAAGGCGAAAGCGTTTTTCTTTTCCCCGTCGTCTCTTTCGGTCGGGAGCCTGAATCTTTTAATGTAGGCCGTGCTTGTGGGAATTATCTGCATCGATTTGACGGGAAGGTTCGCAAGCGTCCCCGCAACAGAGATGGCGTTTTTAGCTTCGCCGCGCGTCCAGTGATAGATATTTGCGGAAAGCGATATCGTATCTTTATCGATATGTATAATGCCCGCGGGATTATAAAAAGTTCCTTCCGGACTGTTGGAAAGCGCGGTATAGGCGCCTCCCATGCCGGCTGCGCGCTCGCCTAAAGGATAACTCTGATAATTAAAATCGGTGGCTGACGCAATTGACGAAAAAATAACGGTAAAGGAGATTGCCACGGCCACTTCGTGGCCTCCCGCCAAAAGGCCGGCGGGCAGGCGCAATGACATTTTCAACAGTCCCAAGGCTGACTTCATAAATTTCCCAAAAGATCAAGTATCAAGAACTGAAGAATTCTCTCCTGCGGCAGAAAGTCGGTAGTCTGTTCCGCTGCGTTATTAGTATGATAGGAGGTATATAAGACCGAGCCGGAACCATGGGAGAAACTTACCGTAAGCGGTATTTCGGTTGTGCCGGGAGTGATTGTGCCGCCGCCCACGTTGGTATCGGAGCCGTTGAATTCCGCTGCTCCCTGCACCCAGTTTGTGGCGGTTGAACCGCTTTCCAAACCGATCATCACCGCCCATGACGACAGGAAATGGCATATATTGACCGTATTATCTGAATTAAGCGCGCCGGTGCCGCTCGGCGTGCCGCAATCGGTATTTCCGGCATCTACCGAGGAGAGATAATCCGTCAGCGCAGATTGGGTGACATTTGAAGCGAGCGGTTCAAAAACTCCACTGCCGTAGATGCCTACCTGAGCATCCTGCGCAGTTTCAGCATTTGCGCCGCTGCCGCCGCTAAAAAAATCGATATATTCGGGAAACGCCTGCTCAATAAAATCATACGAAAGATCTGTAATATAAAGCGCACCGCCCCCGTTCACATAGCTTCTCAAAGTGGAATTAGATGCAGTAAAGTCTGCGAAAGCATCGTCTAACACGGATGTCAAGCCTCCCATGTTGGGTTCACAACCGTTTCCACAATTAACGAACACAATATCATAGTCCGTTATCGAACGCGATAAAGGACTTCCGTTGCTGTCATTAACCGCGGCTCCCGAACTATCGGTAATAGCCACTGTATCGCCGCTCATCAGAGCGCAGCAGGAGGGAAAATCGGTGTCAGCATAATAATCACCGCGGAAATAATTAAAATTCACATTAACGCTGTCATCCCAACCATTGTAATTTGGAGTTCCGTCGGCATCGGAATCGGATGGAGCAAGGCCCATTCTGCCGAGGACATCTTCCATTTTATCATAAGCGCCCGAACAGATCGCGATTTTCAGATCAGCGGATGACGTTGTAATTTCAGGCGCTGTTGTATCGGCAGCTTCCGTTGCAATTGTCTGGGCTGTGGACGTGCATGTGCCTGTAATCGTAATCGTAAAATCAAACGCTCCTTTTGAAACATATATAACTATCTGATTGTTTGCGGCATCAATATCGGTGCAGTCCGTTATATTTAAATCAAACGATCCGTCGGCACCGGAACATGTGGAAAACGCCGCATTACTAGGCGCGCTTTCGCAGTCAACGCCTACCTCAACGCTGGAAGCGGTCTTGGAAGCGGCTATCTGCGCGGCTGTCGCGGAGCGCGGAATATACAAAAGAGCTCCGGGCAGAGGATCGGTTCCGTTCGGCTGATATAAAGTTCCGGCTACTGTCGTGCCGGTAGTGGTATCATCGTCACTAGTACTACTACTGCTACCGCCGCCGCAACCGGCACTTAAGACAGCTAAAAGACAAATCATTCCAAAGCAATAGCCAATTGTTTTTTGCATAGAACCCCCTAGGTTTTTTAGGACACTTTAATAGCTGGCTATTGCGATGTAAAGGAAATTATATGCGTAGGTGGATAACCGTACGGCTTGTTAGATGCGCTCCGATACTCTATGAAAACCTCCACAGGGTGTGACTGAGAGTTTGCTTCTTTGCAGCAATCTGTCTAAGAACAGATTGAGGCCAAGACTGTCGCTAGCCATGTGGCCGCAGACAATGTAGTTTATTTCGCTTCGCTTCAATGTTTCGGCGGTTTTTTCGAACAAGTGCATTGCAATTATCGTATCTATCCCCATGTTTTTCATCTTCTTTACGGCGCCATATGGAAGAGGATTCCCGCCTGTCATATCAAGCCAAAATTTTCCTACCTTGTCATTTTGCCCGCCGTTGATAATTGCGGGCGGCAGGCCAATCTTTTCCGCATGACGATATTCTGGAATTTTCCGCAACACATCGATTATGTCCCCTAGTTTTTCTGCTGGCGCCACGTGCTTATTTAAGAATGACCATGTCAGGTTATCTATTGGTGTGTGGGCGCAGATCAAAGGAATATTCAATATCCTCGTTGCATCGACAACCTTGTTGTGATTCGCCAGATATAGATTTCTTTGTATCCTTTCGATGTCAGGGTTGTTCAGTTTGTCGGCCATTTTGCCGTTGAAACCGATAAGCTGCAATAGATCCGCTTGCATGTGCATAGCACTGGCATAATTAGCCTCCGCTGTGCCTAACGGATGATGTGAAAGGATGAGATCTATTTTTTTGCCGCCGATTCTAACACGATCGCCTATGATCACCTCGGCAGCTCCGATATCTATGCCTACCATGATATTATATATAATTTTGTCGGGGTCTCCATGCAGAACAGCCGTGTCCGGATATTTATGCCTTTCTTTGGCTGGCCTTGGGTCGTTTTTTTCACCTTCATCAAGGATGAATTTGTAAATATCTTTTAATTTCATAATCGATCTTTATAGATACATATAGGATTTGCGGACTCCATCTTGCCGGTATACGACCATGCAAGCCCCTTGCAACCGCCATTACAGATGCTCAGTTTGTTGCATCCATTGCAAGTTCCGCCGGCTGGCAAGGAAACCGCATTGCGGTGTTTTTCAAATGAAGCATTCCATATTTCTTTTAAAGGCATTTCGTATATCGAACCGACCTTTTCCCTGATGTAGCTGCAAGGCAAAACATCTCCGTTACAGGCCACGGCGCAGGAGACAAGCGAACAGTCGCATTTATTATCTTTTTTGCCGCCTATCAGAAACGCAAGGGATGGTTCGTGGCCAGTTATTTTAAGCCTGTCTTTATATGGCTCCAGATCGCTGAACGCCTCGACCCTTTCTTTTTTGCCGATCCCCAGCATATTAAAATTTAGCAGCGCCCTTCCTTCTTTCATCATTTCGGAAATCGAAAGATGTTTAACACCTTTTTTAAGGCAAAATTCGGCAAGGATATGCATTCCGCGATAATTCAACCTGTTGATAACCGCTCCAAGCGAAAGCGGCAATTCTGCCTCGATTGAGGCATCGATTCCCCTCATGATCGTGGAATGAGAACCTTTAACGCCTGTCAAGATCTCCTGCGCCGCAGTATCGAGCGTGTCCAAGCTTATTTGGATCTCATCGACCAGGCCTTTTAATCTACCGCACCTTTTTTTGTCCAAGAGAGTACCATTCGTAAGCAATGTCACCCTGACATTGTTTGACTTTAATGTTTCGAGTATCTCAAATATGGATGGAAGGAGAAGCGGCTCACCTCCAGATATAATGACATCCAAGACCTTGTTTTTAAGTATATCATCTAAAAAGGATTTCAACTTTTCTTCAGGTAGGTCGGTTTTTGTACGTCCGCTTTCGTTAAGGCAATAGAGGCAGTTCAGATTACATTTCCCGGTTACTTCCCATGCAATTTGTATTGGGAAAGAGTACATATTGTTATCTCCAACATCTGGGGTCAGGTTGTCTGATGCTTCCGGTCGTTTCATAGGCAAGAGCCTTGCATCCGCCGCGGCATTTCTCTTTTATGCCGTTTGGACAGTTGACGCATTTTCCAAGAAGTCGTTCCGGCCTGATATCTTCTCTAATCTCTTTCAAAATAGGAGAGTCTTGCCATATTTTCACAAGAGATGTTTCTCTTACATTGCCCAAAACCACAGGAAAAAATGGGCATCCTAAGACATCGCCGTTTGGCTTGATGCAAAGACATTTAAGGCCAAGCTCGCATCCCCCCGCATTTTTCTTTTTTCCCAAAAAAACGGCAAGCGAATGATCGCACTTGAAAAAGGCTATGCCGTATCTTGATTCCAGCTGCTCTAATTTTTCCTGCAACCAGACGAGATCGTCTGCGTCCAGCTGAAGCGATTGATTTTCCCGACCGCGGCCCGTAGGGACAAATCTAAAAACGCCGAGCTTTTTTATCCCTAATTCATAAAAATATTTTGTGAATTCGGCTATATCCAGGTAATTCAGCCTTGTAACAATCGTGCCGACCTTTGCAGAAAAACCGTTATCGATGAGAAATTTCAGCGTCTTTAAGGCTCTTTTGAAAGAACCGCTTCCTCTGATAGCATCGTGTGCGGCTTCAAATCCGTCGAAGCTGACCTGGATCGATTTTACACCAATAGATTTCATTTGAAGGAACATCTCTTCATTATATACAGACCCGTTAGTGGCAAGCTGTGGATCCGTGCCTTTATCTATAAATCGTTTTGCTATTTTTACGATATCCGGTCTTAAGAAAGGTTCTCCTCCGGTCAAATTGACGAATATAGGTTTACAATCTGCAATGGCATCTATAATAAATGACGCTTCCGATTCGTTTATTTCCGATGGATGCATATCGGTGGAGGCGTTATAACAGACCTTACAGCGCAGATTGCAACGGTTAGTCACCTCCCATGTCAAAAAAAGTGGCGTATTTAATACTTCTATCACAGGCTTACACCTCCATGACAAGTCGTTTTTCCACAAGATCGCTTATGCAGATGCCAACATCTTTAAGCGCCGTTTCATGGTCTATATTGTATTCCGTAGATATAATTTTTGCGATCTGATCCGGTAACGATTTTTCTATCTCGGCCCATACGATTCTGCCCGTTGCGTTAAGTTTGAACATTTCCGACCTGACAGGACAGAAGATAAAGATCCCGTCGCCCTCTTCGCGCCACTTAACCTCCGCTCTTTTATACATAATCCGCTGCCTCCTTTATCCGGTTAACTAATAATTTTTTTCTCCAAAAAATGATATGAAAGATCGATCCCGCTACGATCACTGCCGAAAAGATCTGAACGATTACGCCGAAATCAATATGTTCCATAATCAGCCCTGAAAGGAACATTCCGATACCCATCGATCCCCAAACGCCTGCCTCAGAAAACCCTACGATTCGCCCGCGCACCTCATCGGGATTTTTCTGCAAGGCTGTATTATATGTTACCACCGTAGCGCCCTCAAAGGTCCCGCAGAAGAAAATAAAGAACATGCCTAAAAAAATATTTGTTACGTTCATTGAAATTCCGAAAGAAACGGCCATAAACAGTATGGTAACTCCAATGACTATTTCAGGATGGCTTTCTCTGACAAGCCTGCTCTTTGCCAGAAAGATAGCTCCTGTCATCTCTCCGATTCCATAGGCCAGCATCATAAAACCGTAACATATGCCGGGCGTGAACTGTCCCAGTCCGCTGGCAAAGACCGGAAGGCCAACATTTAGCGAACTCGAACCGAATGCGTCGAGACATCTGAGGAGTATGATGCTGAAGAGTCCCATTCTTGCGAACAAAAAACCGTACCCTTGTTTTAATCCACCCCAGAAATTCACCTTCTGCCTTGCCGTAAATTTTTCGTGAAACTCGGCAGTTATCAGCCAGACCATAATTGCCGAGAAAAGGTAAGTTGTTGCGTCGATGCCAAATGCAAAGCCATAGAAACCAGACGAGATTAGGAGACCTCCAAGCATTGGTCCAACCACAAGCGCTACAGTCCTGCCGCTGGTAAGGTAAGCATTGGCCTTAGTTATATTCTGCATTCCGACAATATTGGGAAGTCCTCCGCCCATTGCCGACTGATACAGCCGATCGCAGATCGATATGAAGAAGATCACAAAATAAAGGGGGAAAAATTTCTCTCTTAATAGTATCAATGAGGAAATAAGTATTGCTCTTGTTATATCCGCAATGATCATTATGTATCTACGGTCGAACTTATCCGCCAAAACACCCGCGATATTACCCATGAAAAGTGCAGGAGCGAGCCTCAGCAGGAGAAAAACACCTACCAAAAACGGCGAGCCTGTTAACTGATATATGAATAGGTTTATAACAATAAGGCTTAAATATGTCCCCAAAGTCGATATGCTAAAACCGCTCCACAATAGCCAATAATTTTTGTTCATAGTACAAGCGAAAGGCCCTACATATACCTTCAGGCGAGTGACCCTTGTTTCTCCCCATCGATATGCAGGGCCTTTTTTCTAGCTGCAGAAAGCTTGTCTCAACTAGGCAGTGTTGAGTTGAGTATGCAACAATCCGCAACTTACCACCTTCGGAGCTACATATGTTTTCATATCTTCCTCCTTTTAGCCACTTACGATGCAAATTTTGTGCCTATATTGTAGATTAAGGGAAAAACTTATAACGTATTGTTATTATAAGATTTTTATAATTTCTTTGATTTTATATTCAAGTGTGTGTTCGGTAAGTCGAACATTTTTTTCTCAGAAATCCGGAATCTAGACAGACAAGGCCTTTCTTTCCAAAATCTTCTTACTATCATTCCTGCCAACAGAAGAACGTATATCAGGACGATATTTAATCCGTTCCGCGGCAGCTCATCTGATCCTCTGCTGATCTCGCACCCAAATCCTCCGCCCTGCATTGCAGACGGCGAACCAGCTGGGCCGCCTGCAGTAACTGCAGGCGTTTCGGACGGCCCCAGCAGCGCCTTCGGCGCGACTTCGGAGCCGCTCACTGTAACTGATTTTTGCGCGGTCATATTGCCGGCATCGCTTGCTTCAACGGAAATTGTCAATGGATATGCAAACCCCGCCGAAACGGATTTCGAAGGTTCGGCATTAACCGAGAAATCGGGTGCCATCGAACCCTTTGATTCATCAAGCGGACTCTTTGCAATATCTTTTTCCGCTTTCGGAAGCTCCGCAATCAAAGCCGCGCAGTCGGTTCCGTTTGCGTCAGCGCATGACCATTTGTATGTCAATTCATCTTTTGCCGGATCTGAGCCAAACGCATATAATAGATCATTTATCCCTTCAATTTTAACCGCGCTTCCAAAACCTTCAATCCCTTCCTTATCATCTTTTCCCTTCACCACTATATCGACCTCTGGAGCTTCATTAATGTTGGGATAGAAGAACATGGCCGCAACTTTTGGAGTGACATCTTCGCCGTCTTTCAGTTTAGCGAGATCTTCCTTTGCAACCAAAACGCACATGGCTCCTAAATCCGGTCCGCCGTAATTATCCATATTTATTACCGAAATATTGGATGGCGCCGCAAAAACATCCTCTTCAGCATCGTAAACGCCGTCAAGCGCCGATTCGCAGAGATAATTTTCGTCTTTAACTCCATACGGAGTTATATAAACCTCGCCGGTTTCATCAACTGCAAGCGTGCCGCTTCTGATGGAATTCAAACCTCCGACAGCTACGTCCGTAACTTCGCCCGCTTCAAAGTTTCCGGAAGCAAATTCCTTTCCCACTTCAAACGCCGTCAGAACCTTTTTTGCAAGCGCTGCTTTGCCGACTTTCATTTTCTGGCCGCTGACCGTAAACTCCGCCTCCTGAACTTCGGATTCTGCTGCAGGATTGGATTCCAGAATTTTCATCTCCAGTTCCCCGACTTTCTCCGGATTATTCTTCAGCGCAACCCACATATTTTTATTTTCGCCTTCCGGGCAAGCAAGACGCACCAGAACATCGTCGATGCTGCCTGTATTTGCATGCTTAATCTGCACATCATCGACAGAATAACCGCTGCACAACCCTTCCTGCGGCAATGGAATTTTGGTTTCAATAACTTCCGCGCCTTTTTCCAGCTGAAGGGCGATATTTGGAATTATATAGAGGCTATCTTTGCCGAAATTTATCAAATCGCCGCTTGTCTCTTTCGTGACTTTGCCGATCCCGGCCATCTTTACAAATTCATCTTTCGAAATCGGCTTGAATTCCGGCTTGTCTATTAATTTCTTCAGCGGCAGAACCGAAACGCCGCATTTTTCCCCGGCGCATCCGCCGGCAACCACAAACTGGTTTTCCTCTTTGCCTACGATTTCAACATGATCAATTTTAATAAAGGGAAGATAGACAGCGCGCGCAAGTTTTAAATCGAATATCTTTGAAGCGGCTGCGCCCGAAGGCTCAACGGCTGTTTCCAGCGCCTTGACATTTTGTTCCTGAGCGGCGGAAGGCTCCGTCTCATCAGGTGGCGGCGGCGTCTCATCCGGCGCAGGTTCTTTCGCAGCTACTGTTTCGCATGTTTCGTCCACTCTTCCATTGCAATTATTATCGGCCAAATCGCCGCAGATTTCATCCGGAACGGCTCCGCATTTTCCGCAGGCATTCAGAACGTCTTCGTCAACTCTTCCGTCGCAATCGTTGTCTTTTCCGTCGCACATCTCGATCCTCGGCTCAGGCGCAGAGCAGCCGCCCCATGAACCGTTAGCGCACGCCGCAAAGCCTTTGCCGCATTCGCTGGAACATTCGCGGCTTAAATCTTCATCTATCGCTCCGTCGCAATCGTCGTCGCTGCCGTTGCACGTCTCTAAAGCCGCCGATCTGCCCTGGCACTCTCCGTATTTGTAATCCGCGCCGCAAACTTTAGTGCCTTTGCATGTCCCCATATCATTAATAATGTCGCACGAAACGACAAGGCCTGGCGCACATTCACCGCAGTCGCTGTCCAGAGAATCCGTTAATCCGTCGCAATCATCGTCCGCCCCGTTGCCGCAGATTTCGGCATTGGCCTCGGCAAGCTGCACGCATTCGCCCCATTTTCCAAGTGCGCATCCCTTCTGTCCGGCGGCGCATGCGCCTTGAAGCCCTGTGGAGCAGACAGCCGTTTCCGAAGGCTGACATTCTTCAAATGCGCAGGCATCGCAGCCGTCGCCCGCTATATCGTTAGCGTCGTCGCACTGTTCGTTTGCATCTACCTTGCCGTCTCCGCAATATGTAAGATTGATTGTCTCGCATGTATCGCCGCATTTTTGGTGCTCGCCTATGCCTTCCGTCCCATCGCATTCTTCAAATATTCCCTGGCCGTTCGGGCTGTCTTTTATTCCATCGCCGCAGTATTGATACAGACCGCTGCATGAATTATTGCAATAATCTTTGGAATTGTTCGATTTGCCGTCATCGCAGGTTTCACCGTTATCTATAACACCATCGCTGCAGTGCGCCGCTACGCATGAAGTTCTGCACGCATTCGGATCGGTATCGCTGTTAAGCAGGCCATTGTCGCATTCTTCCGTGCCGGCTAAAACAAATCCATCGCCGCATGCCGCATTTTTGCAGGATGTAAGGCACGTTCCGCTGTCGCTGTTTGCAACTCCCGAATCGCACTCTTCGCCTAAGCTCGCATCAAGTTTTCCGTCACCGCATTTCATTAAAGTGCAATCATCGCGGCAGCCGGCGTTTCCGTCGCATTCTTCGCCATCATCCACAATCTTATTCCCACAATAAGGGAGGTCGGTTATTGTGCAATCGGCATTGCACTGCTGGTGAACCCCGATGCCTTCGCTGCCATCGCACGTTTCACCTTCATCTTTAACGCCATCGCCGCACAAGCTGTCCGAGCAATTTGCAATAAAGCCGCATTCGGAAGAACATGCAAGCTCTCCGCCGCCTTTATGGCCCAAAAGTTCGCATGTTTTTCCGTCGAGGTTCGTCCCTTCACACTCTTCGGAAACATCATAATCGTTAGGCCTGTCGATATTTCCATCGCCGCAATGTTTTTTGGTCTTTATAAGGCAGAGATCGCAGTACTGATATTCGCCCAGCGCCGTCACATTAGCTTCGCACTCCTCGCCTTTTACAGAATCCACAATGCCATCGCCGCATGTCGGCTGGGAACAATCGTTGCGGCAGAGGTCCGTATTATCATCATTGCCGTCATCGCACGCCTCTCCAGAATCTTTTATGCTGTCTCCGCATCGCGATAACGTGCAATCCAAACGGCAGGCATCGGCTGTTGTATCGCTATTTACCGCTAATCCCGCATCGCACTCTTCGCCCATATCTGGCTCCAAAATTCCGTTGCCGCAGGAGATATCGCATACATCGCCAATGCCGTTATTATCGATATCGTTTTGATCCGGATTGGCTACTTCTAAACAATTATCTTTACAATCCGCAATTCCGTCTTTATCCTGATCCGGCGCCGCGCCGCATGTTCCGCAAACATTTTTCAGATTTTCATCGATTCCGCCGTCGCAGTCGTTGTCTTTCCCGTCGCACAAGGTTTCCGACGCTTCGTAGCCTGTGATCAGCGCGTAATTCGGTTCAGAAAGCCCGCCCTTATTTCCAAGGCAGAGTTTCTTGCTGCCCTCGCAAACGCCGAGCTGCTTATCTGCCAAAGGAATTGTAAAATTATTGTCGGGTGCGCCGTCGCAGTCATTATCCAGCCCATCGCAAATTTCCGAAGATGAGCTCCCCGCTACCGCGTTGCAATATGTCCCGCTGCCGTCCGGCTTGCATTCCCACGTCCCGCTCATCTTGCACTCGCCGACACCAGCCGAACATTCCTGTCCTTTATTATAAAAATCTTCGTCCGTCTTGCCGTTGCAATCGTTATCGAGCCCATCGCAAATTTCTGTTGTAGGCGCAGGCCCGCTCACATTTGACCGCAGCTCATATGTGCAACCGCCTGCTCCGCATGTCCCCGGGGTGTAATAGCATGTGCTTGGGGGGCTCATGCACTGCACAGCCTGCCCGCCGGAACAGGTTCCAGCGCTGCATTTATCGTTTGTCGTGCAGGTATTGCCGTCGTCGCAGGAAACCCCGTCCGCCTTGTTCGACCAGCTATTCTGGCTTAAATTGGGATTGCAGTTCTGGCATTGGTTCGATGGATTAATATCGCTTGCTGTATAACATGCGCCATTGATCGTGCAAAAACCTTCGTCCGTCTTGCCGTCGCAGTCGTTATCTGCCGCATCGCACTTTTCAACGCTTGGCGTAACCGCACCGGTGCAAGACGAACCCCATTTTCCCTTGGCGCAGGTGACGACTCCTTCTTCACAGGCGCCGATTCCCAGCGTTCCTGAAGCGCCGTTATAGCAAGCCTTTGTCTGGCCGTCTATGCACGCGCAATCGCTGTCTGCAAGATCTGTTAAGCCGTCGCAGTCTTCATCCACGCCTTTGCCATCGCATATTTCAACTGCCAGCGGATCGCTTTCAACTGCATTGCACTCCGGCTTGCCAACCGCATTACAAATATAAACACCGTCGCCCTTGCATGCGCCTGTTCCCTTGGAGCAAGTTGTAACTCCTATTTCATAAACGTTTCCATTTGGGTCCGTGACCTTTGTATCGATAATGCCGTCGCAATCATTATCAATATTGTCGCCGCAGACTTCGGTTGTTCCGGTTTTTGCCGTGCATGTCTGCTCAACTCCACTTGCGCATTTATCCACGCTGTTCTTGCAAGCGCCGACGCCGCAGGTAAGTATGCCGCCGCCCGTAATCGGAGTATGCACCACGCCGCCTTTCGCGGAATCGCACGAATCGGTCGTGCATTCATTATTGTCGTCGCTCGAAACTACCGCCCCACCCGCGCAAGAGCCTCCAACGCAGACTTCGCCGGAAGTGCACTCACTTGAATCGCTGCAAGAGGTGCCATCCGCCTTGGCTGGATTTGAGCAGAGGCCCGTGGATTTATCGCAGATTCCCGCATCATAGCATTGCCCAAGCGCCGAACATTTTACCTGATTTGAACCAGCGCACTGCCCCGCAAGGCAGACATCCGTCTGCGTACATTTATTATTATCGTCACAGGCTGTGCCGTTGGCTTTAGGCCCGTCCAATTTGCAATAAAGGCTCGCGCCATCTGCAGAGCATAAATAAACGCCTTTTTGGCACTGGCCAAGTCCGTCGCTGCAGGCCGCGCCTTTTAATGCAAATCCCTCGTCCGTTTTTCCGTCGCAGTTGTTATCCAAACCGTCGCATTTTTCTGTTGCGCCCGGATATATCGAATTAAAATCATCGTCGCAATCGCCGCCGCAGGTTGTCACTCCGTCTCCGTCCGTATCAAAACCTTCATCGACCGAACCATCGCAATCGTTATCTTTTCCGTCGCAAATTTCGGCTGATCCTTCATCGGTCACGCCGTCGCAATCGTTATCCAGCCCATCGCAAATTTCCGTGCCTGGAGATTTTGGCGTACAAGTCTGAACCGAGCCATTGAGGCACTGGTCAATAGAATTTGCGCATGCTCCAACGCCGCAGGTGAGTGTGCCGCCGCCCGTAATCGGAGTATGCACCACGCCGCCTTTCGCGGAATCGCACGAATCGGCTGTGCATACATTATTATCATCGCTTGATACGGCAGTTCCGCCCTGACAGGAACCTGCTACGCAGGTTTCGCCGTTTGTGCACTCATTTGAATCGCTGCACGCTGTGCCGGTTGCGGCAAGCTTATCGGATGAACATGTGCCGCTTGCACCCGAACATGTTTCGGCAACATCACACTGACCAGTAGCCGCGCGGCAAACGGTTCCGGCGCTTTTATATTTATTTGTCGGGCAGGTTGAGGTTGTGCCGGTACAGCTTTCGGTTATATCGCAATCGCCCGCGCTTGCCCGGCAAAGAGTGCTGGCAGGCTGTTTTGCGTCTGTTGGACATGCGGCGCTCGAGCCTGTGCATGCTTCTGCGATATCACACACTCCTCCCGACGTGCGGCAGGTTGTTGCTGACGATTTAAACGCATCCGCAGGACACGTTGCGCTTTTGCCTGTGCATGTTTCTGCAGAATCACATGTTCCGGCAGAGGATCTGCATGTAACAGTAGCCGCTTTGAACGAATCAGCCGGACAACTAGCGCTGCTACCAGTGCATTTTTCCGCAGAATCGCAAACGCCGGCAGAAGCGCGGCAACTTGTTGCCGAAGATTGAAACGCATCCGCCGGGCAAACCGTGCTGGTGCCTGTGCAATATTCTGCCTTGTCACAGTTGCCCGCCGCCGCACGACAGACATTCGAAGAAGAGGCCGCCGGATATGTCTTGCCGTTTTTACATATATCGTCTGTACATGAATTGCCATCGCTCGGCACGGTAACGTTATTATCGATAGCGCCGCTGCAATCATCGTCAATTCCATTACAGGTTTCCGCTCTTGATGGATTGATGCTTGCATTACTGTCATTGCAATCCGTTCCGCCGCATCCTGCTGAAGCATAGCCGTCTTTATCAGCGTCGGGACAGGTAACGATTATGCCGCTATTTGGAGTACATGCGCCATTCTGGCATGAATAACCTGTTGTGCAGGCAAAACAATTAGACGTAACACTCGGAGTGCAACATGTTTGAGCTGCATAAAGCGAGCCTGAGAGGAAAAATAACGCTAAAAAAATGGAGAATATAAAATGTCTCATAAGAATAAGCATCTCTGAGTACATTTATAAGCAAGAAATATACCATTTGGACCGTAACCTAATAGATTGTAATTATTGGATATTTTTTTACGGGTGTGATGTTAAGGGGTCAAAAATGACTCTTTTCGTCAATATTTCTGATAAGGATTTTCAAAATGAGAAAAATTTGAAAAATTGAAAAATTGAAAAATTATCTTATCTTATCCAAGTTCCGAATCTTTTCCAGCGGAGCCAGCCGTTGTCGCTGTCGAGCGAAAGCCAGACGAACATGGCCTTGCCTTTGATATTTTCCATCGGGACAAAACCCCACTCGCGTCCGTCGCTTGAATTATCGCGGTTATCGCCCATGCAGAAGAGTTTATTTTCAGGAACTGTTATTTCTCCTCCATTCATTGAAATAAAATGACCGGAAGGCCTGAAGAAAACATCTTTTTCATATTGGACAAGGTGTTCAACTTCGCCTA
>JACPAJ010000057.1:1244-11092 GCA_016180865.1 Deltaproteobacteria bacterium | reverse complement strand
CCTAATTTTTCAACGCTGAAATCTATATCCTGCCAGCCGGAAACATACGGCAGCTTATGGTTCCAGACCCCGTTTTTAACGACAAGCGCCCGTTTATCGTCGGGCGATTGTTCGGCGGAAATCTCCTCACGCCCCAATTTGATATCGTTTACATATACGTCCGTTCCCTCCACCCGAATTTTATCTCCCGGAAGGCCTACAACACGCTTAATAAAATCTTTCGACTCATCTTCCGGATAAATAAATACGATCACTTCTCCTCTTTTTGGCGTCCGGAACTGAAAAAAATGTTTTTTTGTGAAAGGGGGCCGGAGGCCGTAGATGAATTTATTTACAAAGATATGGTCCCCGATCATCAAAGTCGGAACCATCGAGCTTGAAGGTATCTTGAAAGGCTCGATAACAAATGAACGGATGACAAATGCAATCAGCACCGCTGTCAGCAGCGCCTCGATGTATTCTCTAATTTTCGATTTAACTTTCATTTCAGTTTGTTTAGTTCGGTGATTTAACGGTCCGATTGATTGATTATGCCATCGCACTAACGCACCATCTTACCATCGAACTAGTTCTTTTTCAATACGCTTAAAAAAGCTTCCTGCGGAATTTCCACGCTGCCGACCATCTTCATCCTCTTTTTGCCTTCTTTCTGCTTTTCTAGCAGTTTTCTTTTTCTGGTGACATCGCCGCCGTAGCATTTTGCTGTGACATTTTTTCTAACGGGTTTTATCGTCTCTCTTGCAATCGGCTTATTGCCTATTGCCGCCTGTATGGCGATTTCATACTGCTGTCTGGGAATTTCGCTTCTGAGCTTGCCGACAATTTCACGCCCGCGGTTATAAGCGTTATCCCTGTGAACGATTACAGAAAGAGCGTCAATGGGATCTCCGTTAATTAAAATATTCAATTTTACAAGAGCTCCCTCTTTGTACCCGTGAAGTTCGTAATCGAGAGTGGCGAATCCTTTGCTGCATGATTTAAGCATGTCATGAAAATCAAATATCAGCTCCGAAAAAGGAAGCAGATACTGGATCCTCACCCTCTCCTTTGTCAAATATTCCATATGCTGCTGCTCGCCCCGACGCTCCTGGCAAAGCTTCAGCACTGCTCCAACTGAATCCGCAGGAGTTATTATCGTAACAATTGCGTAAGGCTCTTCAATCACTTCTATATGCTGCGATTCCGGAAAATCGGCGGGATTTGAGATCGTCTTTACGGCGCCTTCGGTTGTCATCACCTGATAGCCTACGGTTGGAGCCGTGCTTATCAGCTTCAGGCTGTATTCCCTTTCAAGCCGCTCCATTATTATTTCAAGATGGAGAGAGCCGAGAAAACCGCACCTGAATCCAAACCCCAACGCAAGGCTCGTCTCCGGCTCATAAGTAAACGATGAATCGTTGAGCTTAAGCTTCATCAACGCATCCCTTAAAGCCTCATATTGGCCGGGATCGGTTGGATAAATTCCCGCAAAAACGATCGGCTTTATATCCTTGAAGCCGGGGAGAGGGGCGCCGGACGGCTTTTCCATGTTCGTAACGGTATCGCCTATTTTTGTGTCGCGAAGCTCTCTTATGCCCGCGATTAAAAAACCGACATCGCCCGCTTTTAGCTCGGTTACCTCCACAGGATGGGGATCAAAAATGCCGAGCTTCAGCACCTCATGGGTTTTATTCATATTCATCATTAAAATATGCATCCCCTTTTTAAGCTCTCCATCCACAATTCTTAATAGGCAAACAACTCCCTGATAATTATCGAACCAGCTGTCGATAAGAAGAGCCCGCAAAGGCGCTTCAACCCTCCCCCTCGGCGGAGGCAGATATTTCACAATCGCTTCAAGAACTTCATTGACTCCCTGTCCGGTTTTTGCGCTTGTCAGGCATGTGTGGGAAGCATCAAGGCCGAAGGTCTCTTCAATTTGATTTACGCATCCGTTGATATCTATCCCGGGCAGATCTATCTTATTGATGACCGGAACAAGCGCCAGTTTATGATCCAGAGCTTCAAACGCGTTGGCGACCGTCTGCGCCTGAATTCCCTGCGTGGCATCCACTACCAGAAGAGCCCCTTCGCAGGCGGCCAGAGAACGCGAAACTTCATATCGGAAATCGACATGCCCCGGCGTATCGATAAGATTCAGCTGGTATGTCAAACCATCGCTTGCTTTGTAATTTAAACGGACGGTCTGGGCTTTAATCGTAATTCCGCGCTCGCGCTCCAGCTCCATATTATCCAGAAACTGGCTCTTTTTCTCGCGCTCCTGTATAGCCCCGGTGGCATCCAAAAGGCGGTCTGCAAGAGTCGATTTGCCGTGGTCAACGTGGGCTATAATGCAAAAATTTCGGATTAAATTACTGTTCATTTAAGACAACTATCGCTTCCACATTTTCGTTCTGTTTGAATTTGTCAAGGTAGCCTTGAGCATCTTCTTTGGTTGCAAATCCTCCGATTCTGACGCGATACCACCGCCCGCGGTCCGGAATATCGGCTATCATCATGAAAGACGGATAGCCTTTGTTGCGCCAGTCATCAACCTTTACAGCGGCTTCATCCATATTGGGATACGAACCGACCTGAATCGAATACTGGCTTCCAACCGGCGACTTCATTCTTATTACTCCCGATTCCGAGGGAGCAGCCTTGGCAGCTTCATTCGAAGAAGCAGAAGCTTCAGTCGGCGTAGTTTCGGCCGTCGCCGTTTCGGCAGCCGGCGGAACAGCTGTAACAGCCGGCTGAACCGGAGCAGGCGCTGCTTCAACGGCGGGTTTGGGGTTTTTTTCCTTATCAAGCAATTCTTTTACGCGGTCTTTAAGATTTTCGGTTCCGCCGCCCTGTACAACATCGCGAGCCATCGCCTGCAATTCCCTGTCCTGAAGCTCCGGAGCCATCGGCTGATTATTTCCGGCAATGACCTGCGTTATATTGGGGCCGGTTTCTCCGTCGATTTTCAGATAATTTGTGCCGTATTTGGCGCCTAGATAAAAAACAAACGCCAGCGTTACAACTTCCAGCACAAGAATCGTGAAAAACTGGCCAAATGTGAACTTGCAGAAATACTGCAGATCGTCGTCTTCTTTTAAATTTTTTAAATCGCGGAACTCATTCATAATTCGTCCTTTGACTCCATCCTGTCAGGAGCCTCCAAACCTAAGAGCGTCAGTCCGTTTTTTAACACAATCTGAATATTTTTCAATAGATAACATTTTGCCGCTGTAAGTTCCTTATTATCCGATAAAAACCTGTAGGCCTGCTCCTTTTTTCCTTTAGTATAATAGCTCTGAAATTTCCTCGCCAGTTCAAGCAGATAGAACGAAATCCGGTGCGGTTCAAGCCTTGCAGCCGATTCTTTTATCACAGACGGATATTCGCCCAAAAATTTTGCCAGCTGGGCCTCGTCCGGCAGATTAAGGAGGTTCAAATCAATTTTATTTGAAAATTTCAATTTTATTCCGGTTTCAACCGCTTTTGCAAAGACGCTCGAAATTCTCGCATGGGCATATTGAATATAATAGACGGGGTTTTCCATTGTTTGCGATTTTGCAAGCTCAATGTCAAAATCGAGCTGCGCCTCATGCGACCGCATTAAAAAGAAATATCGGCAGACGTCTTTTCCGACTTCGTCAAGGAGACTCCTGAGCGTTTCATACTGGGCGGAACGAGTCGACATGGAGATAAGCTCTCCGCCTCTCATGAGATTAACAAGCTGAATCAACACCGCGTCGAAATCCTTTGGATTATGCCCAATGGCCGCAATAGCCGCCTTCATTCTTGGAACGTGCCCCGCATGATCGGCTCCCCAGACATCGATAACTTTATCGAACCCGCGGTCGAATTTATCCTTATGATACGCGATGTCAGCGGCAAAATATGTGTAGGTGCCGTCGCTTTTTTTGAGCACCCTGTCCTTTTCATCGCCGTATTTAGTCGATCTGAACCAGACCGCGCCTTCTTTTTCATAAGCGTCGCCGTTTTTCTCAAGAAATTCCATCGCCGCTTGAACTTTTCCTTTTTTATGGAGCGTTGATTCGTAAAAAAAGACTTCGTGCGTAACGCCGCAGTCCTCGAGGTCCTTTACTATTTCATTGTGGATTTTTTCACCGGCATATTTGCCGCAAAAAGATATAAAATCGTCTTCCGACTCGATTGTCATTGCGCGCGGCCGCAATGCTAAAACCTCTTTCGCTATATCCTTTATATACCCCCCCTGATAACAGTTTTCGGGGAACTCCACCTTTTCGCCGCCGAGCTCTTTCATTCTAAGCCATACCGATTTTCCCAAAGTCTGCATCTGGACGCCGGCGTCGTTTAAATAATATTCCTTTGTGACTTTAAAACCCGCCTTTGATAAAAGCCTCGCAAGGCTGTCGCCATAAACGGCCCCGCGACCGTGGCCGACGTGAAGGGGGCCTGTCGGATTGGCGCTTACAAACTCCACCTGAACTTTTTTGCCGCCGCCAAAATCCAAGCTGCCGTAATCTTCATTCTTCTTATAAATTTCATGGAGAACGTTCAGTAAATATAACGGATTGATTTTAAAATTAATAAAGCCCGGACCCGCAACACTGACAGATGTTAGAACAGCGGATGGCACCGGAATTTTAGCCGCGATATCTTCGGCGACCTTCCTCGGAGCCTTCTTTTCCGCCTTTGCCAAAAGCATTGCGACATTGGTCGATAAATCCCCGTGCTCGGCCTGTTTTGGAGTTTCAAAGATGATTTCCGGCGTTTCGTCAAGGAGCAAAAGCCCCTCTTTTTTGCAAGATCCGAGCGCCGACTCTATTATGGTTTTAAGTTCTTTCATTTTCCGCCGACTATCGCTATTTTAAGCTTGTCGGGATGCAGATATTTTTTTGCCGCATTATTCACATCTTCAATCGTCGTTTCGCTGATTTTGCGCCTGAAAATTTCAACGTAATTTTCAGGATATCCCAGATAAACAAACGTAGCCATGGCGCTTACGATATCAAACGGTCTTTCATATTCAAAGACTATCTGATTCAATATGCCTTTTTTTGCTTTTTCAAACTCCTCTTTAGTAACGCCTTCCGCAACAACCTTCGCAATCTCGGATTTCATCAAATCAACCGCTTTTGAAACCTGCTCATTTCTGGTTTTGGCATGAACCTGAAAAAGACCCGGCACTTCATCGGGCCCCAAAGAGTACAACGACCAGACTTCATATGCAAGCCCGGCTTTTACGCGCACGGCGTCGATTAAGCGGTTGGCAAACGAGCCGCCTCCGCCGAAAATATCATTCAAAATCGTTAACGCATATCTATCCGGATTATGCCGGTCCGTCGCAGAATGGCCGATATTTATGGCAGACTGCGTAAAATGTTTTTTAACGGTTCCGGTTTCCGGCTCATCTGTCACCGTTACTTTATTTAATTTCAATTCTCTTCCGCCGCTTAAAGGCAAAGAAACCGTCAGTTTTTCGAGTTTACCAATCAGCTCGCTTTTTTTAAAATCCCCCGCCATCACAAATATCATTTTATCCGGGTAAAAAAGCTGCTGTTTGTAGAAATCTTCTACATCCGATCTTTTCAATCCTTTGACGGTCGAGATCGTGGGCAATGAACCCCACCGGTTCTTTTTGCCGTAAACAAGCTCTTTAAACTTACGATGAGCTATCGGGCCCGACAGCTCGTTGTCGCGCACCAGGCTGTCCATTGATCTCTTTTTTACAGTTACAAAACTCTCTTCATCAAACGCAGGATTAAAAAGCATGTCAAAAAAGAGCTCCAGCGCCAGATCCTTATCCTTTGACATTGCGCTGAAAAACCCGGAAACCGACTCCATCGCTATAGAAAACGAAACATCAACGGCGTTTTCATCCAGCACTTGAATAAGATAACATGTCATGCCGCTTTTAAGCTTAACCGGCTTTATGTGCGTAAGGCGCGCTTCATCCCGCGGCTTGTTTGAAAGTTCATGTATCCTGTTGCTGCCAAAAGCCGGCGCGGCAAAAACAACCGCCAGTAAAAATAAGATTATTCTTTTCATTTTTTTATCTCCACAACCGTTTTATTCTCTTTCACAAAATATTTCATGGCAACATTCATAATTTCATCGGCCTTTATTTTTGCCAAAACCGCAGGATGCCTTGTAACATACCGCCAGTCCGAAACAACCGTTTCATAATAAGCCAAACTATGGGCGATCCCTTCATTGTCCGAAAGCCCAAAAAGAAGCTCCTTTGTGACGTTATTAATTGTTTTCTTGAGTTCATCGGGCAAAACCGACGACGTCTTAAAATCATCCAGTTCCGCTTCAATCAATTTTTCAACTTCTTCATAAGAATGCCCTTTCATAGGCTCCGCCGCGATGACAAAAAGATTGTCCAGCCTGGATCCGGGATCTGCGGACGAGCATCCGACCGTTCGCGCGACTTTTTTATCATAAACAAGCTTGCGCACGAGCCTTGAATTATCGCCGCTGCAGAGCATATACGTAATCAAATCGAAAACATTATCATCATTATTTGGGAACGTCGGTTTATGATAGGCGATCATCATTAGAGGAGAGGATTTGGACTCCACAGCCGCTCTTCTTTCGGCTTTCTGCTGCGGCTCGGCAGGAAAATTTTGAATTATATTTTTCGGGCCTGTTATCGCGCCGAAATATTTTTGTATAAGCGTTTTTGTATATTCAACGTCGATATCTCCGGCTATCGCCCCTACCATTCTGTTTGGAGCATAATATTTCTTTTTGAACTCCTCCAAATCTTTCGGCTGGAGCGCAGCCACTTCATCTTTGCTTCCGATTGTCTGCCATTTGTAAGGGCTTTTGGTAAAAGCCGTTTCCATAAGCTTTCTGTCGATTTTCCTTTGAGGATCGTTTTCTACTTTACTCACCAGCTCTTCGATCACAACGTTTCTTTCCTCATTAAATTCCCGCATCACGGAGTGCCGAATCATTTCGGAATTTAAATAAAGCCATAGTTCCAGCTTTGAAGCGGGCATCTTTGCGTGATAAGCCGTGACATCTTTGCTCGTATAAGCGTTTAAGTTAGACGCGCCATTTGTCACAAAAGCATCCCAGAGTTCGTTAGATTTTATTTCTTTGGTTCCCTTGAATGCCATATGTTCAAGCATATGGGCGAGCCCGGTCTTCCCCTCCTCCTCCTCAATGCCTCCGACCTTCACCTGAATAATACCCGCAAAAACCGGCTGCTCGCCGCGCCTTACAAGAAGCCATTTCATTCCGTTGGAAAGCTTAAATTCAACGACTTTCCGTTCCAGTTTGATTGCTTCATTTTTACCGAAAGTTTTGGCGCCAGAAAATAAAACCGCCAGTAGTGCAACAAAAATCGATAATCTGTTCATTTAAACCTCCGTCACCATAATAAGTGTCGGACACTTATAGTCGATTTTCTTCAATAAGTGTCCGACACTTACCGCGGCCATGTCATTTCACTAACATATTTCCCTAACATATAATGATACAGAAAGGCAATAGCCTTAATTCAAACTGTAATTAACTAAATTCCTAAATAAATAATATAATTTTACTTGACATTATATATAGTTATATATACAGATTATTATAAATTATATATAATTAGCATAATTTATATGGGGGGTTTATGCTAATAAATCAGCATCTATTAAGACTTTGCAGAGCAATTCTTAATAACACAGTTGGCAACATTAACTTCGGCAATATGCTTGTTGAAGCAGGCATTAAGCTTGATGAAAAGGAGTGGGATATCGCCAACAAACTTCTCGAAAAATCCGAAGAAATATCGCATGTAACAGGCGGAAAAGATAAAAAGATGGTGCATTAATATCTCTTCGACTTCCCAATATATCCTATCAATTTATAAATCAGCTTTGCTATCGTGAAATCGGATGCAGGGAGATTTTTTATCGGCGCAAGTTCCACAAAATCGGCGCCGACAATTTTTTTAGCGGCAGCAAGCTTTTTGAAAAATTCCGTCACCTGATGCCAGTTTAATCCGCCGGGTTCAGGGGTCCCTGTCGCAGGAATTATGCTCGGATCAAATGCATCGACATCAAATGTCAGATAAACTTCGTCCGTTAAGCAAGAAATCGCTTCATCCATCCACTTTACGGAAGAGCTGATATCGGCCGAGTAAAAGGGCTTTCGCAATCCTTCCTTTTTCATAAATTCCGCTTCTTCCAGCGAATGATTTCGAATGCCGATCTGAACAAACGGAACGCCGGCTTCAAACACCCGCCTCATTACGCACGCATGATTCAGTTTTGTCCCTTCAAACTCATCGCGCAGATCGGCATGCGCATCAAAATGGACCACACTCAAGTTTTTATATTTCTTTTTACAAGCTCTGATTGGAGCCGCGCTTACCGTATGTTCGCCGCCTAAGATTATCGGTATTTTTCCGTCGTTGACTATTTTTAATGTCTCTGTTTCCAGCTTGTCAAGCGAATGCACCGCATCTACCGTCGCAATGCCTACATTGCACGATTCGAATTCCAGCTCCTCATCATATAATTCTACCTGCGAAGACGCTTCGCAAATTGCTTCGGGCCCGTTTTTTGTCCCTTTGCCGTAAGAAGTTGTCTTTTCATAGGGAACAGGAACAACAACTACGCGCGCAGATTTGTATTCCAAAAATTTTTCGGGGCTGTCTGATTTGTAGATTAGCATGCTACTGGACAAAAATTGCGCCGGCAACAACGGTTGTCCATAATCCGTGTTTATCGCCGATCGCAGACTGCGTAACGTTCATGGTTTTAACGATTTCGCCTGAAATCGTCCAGTTGCCGACACGTTCGTTCCACGACTTGTCAGGGGCAAATTTTACGCCGATAATAGTCGCAAGCATTTCCGCGGCGATGTCTTCCGCATAATCTCCGGCCTGTTTTTCGGTCTGGCCAAAACCATGATGTTCGGAAAGATATCCATAACGAGTTCTATCCTTCGGCATCGCCAGGCCTACTGAAGCGGCAACAAGCCTGTGAGGCTCATTAGTAGAGTTGTCGGACAGGACGCAAAAAACCACCTGGCCGGCTTTCAGCTGCTCTACGCCTTCTTTTTTAGGAATTATTCTGCAGCCCGGCGGAAAAATGCTTGAGACCCTCACAAGATTGCACTGAGCTATTCCGGCATCGCGAAGAGCCATTTCAAAACTTTGCAGCTTCTCGCGGTGTTTCCCGACGCCATTCGTTAAAAAAACTTTTGTTGGTATGCTTGACATGGATAACGCGCCTAACACAAATTAAAACCGCAGACAAGTAAAAACAAACGCCCCGCTCATTTTTTTAAGCGGGGCGCTTTGCATGCTCGTTAGTTGACTTAAACTAGCGGCAACATCTTTTTTTCTTCTTTGCTACTTTCTTTTTCTTCTTGGCTTTTTTCTTCTTTGCCATAATGTCCCCTCCTTCTTATTTATTCTCATTATAGAAAAATATTTCGGCGCTGTCGAACTTTTTCTGATAAAAAATCCGTTTTTTTTTAATGAATCGCCGCTTCGGAAATTAATTCGTCTTCGCTTCGCCATCTCTTTGCAACGGCAATTAAAACTCCGAGAAGTATCACGCCGCCGCCAAACCAAACTCTGGCGCTGACTTCCTCACCAATCGTAAAATGAGGAATGAATGCGCCGAGAACCGGCTGGATAAAAACCGTGATGGCAATCACATTCACCGGAAACCTGCTTAAGAAATAAAGCCACAATGTCCAGCCTACGCATGTGCAAAGCACCGAAAGATACAAAACGCTTGCAACCGCCTCCCACGATATGGATGGAGACTTGAGCGGAGAAATCAAAGCAAACGGCAGCAGAAACAAGGTTGCAAAGAAAAGCGCTATCGTCAAAACAAGGCGCGCGGGATATTTTTCAACAACAGGCTTTGCAACCGGCG
>JACPAJ010000057.1:0-1229 GCA_016180865.1 Deltaproteobacteria bacterium | reverse complement strand
AAAAAATCCGTCGGCAAGAACGCCGACCAGCATGAGAAGATTTCCAATGAGGGTGAAGTTCGATAGAATATTTTTAAAAGAAACGTCCGAAAGAATTACAAACCCGATAAGCGTCAGAATGAGAGCTGAAAAGCGCCAGACGTCCATCCTCTCCTTCAGCATTATCCTTGCTATGATTATCGCCCCGACAGGCTCGATTGCATAAAGTATCGCCGCGTCGGTAGCATGGGACTTGTTAATCCCGGCAAAGCCAAGCCCGTGAGCCACTGCTAGTATGGCGCCAAGAGCAGCGCCCCGCAAAATTACGTATCTATCGAGGCATCGGAATTGTTTGATCGATACGATAATCATCACCGCAAGACTGACTGACATCCTTAAAAAGAGAAAATGCATGGGCGAGAGATAGTCAAGGCCCCACTTCATTACCGTATAACATGAAGCCCAGATGATGTTCATTATGATAAGAAGATACATGATGACTTTTTCAGCTGTTGATTATTCTCAGAGCCGCGCAGGCGGCGCCGAATCCATTGTCGATATTAACGACGGTAATCCCTTCCGAACATGAATTAAGCATCGCAAGCAGCGGCGTTATGCCGCCAAAGTTGGCGCCGTAACCGACGCTTGTCGGAACGGCCACGATCGGTTTTGAAATAAGGCCGCCCACAACGCTTGGAAGGGCCCCTTCCATTCCGGCAATTGCAATCAAGCAGTCGTATTCTTCCAGCCCCTTTATCTGCGCAAAAAGCCTGTGAATGCCGGCGACGCCGACATCGTAATATGTTTTTGCTTCAGCTCCAAAAAAATTAAGCGTTCGCTTTGCTTCTTCGGCAACTTTTAAATCGGCCGTGCCGGCCGCAAGTATCGCGACTTTTCCGCTTAATGGGGTAACATCATGCGCGATGATCTGAAATGTCGCGCTTAAAGCATCGTGCTCCGCGTTTTTAAATTCATTTCTAATTTCCGCGCCGAGTTCGATCGACGCGCGCGTTCCAAAAACATTCGATCCCTTTTCAATCATTTTGCCGGCAATCGTTACAACCTGATCATTTGTTTTATTCTGGCAATAAATCACTTCCGAGAAACCGTTCCGGATGGCCCGGTGCCCGTCCAGCTTTGCGAAATCCATTTCGTCAAACGGCATGTGGCGGAGTTCTTTCAGCGCATCTTCGGGAGATTTTACTCCCTTGGAGACATCAGCGAGAAGTTTTGAAATTTTTTCCTTATTC
>JACPAJ010000081.1 GCA_016180865.1 Deltaproteobacteria bacterium | reverse complement strand
CATCTTCTTTTCAATGAACCGCTCTGCAAGCTAACCAGTTCTTTGGAGGCGCTGCCGCTAATCTTGCCATCTGCTTCAAATTCACCACAATCGCCGTCATATACCCTTGGATCTTCAATTTGATCAGCCCCCAATATCTTGCCGATCTTAATTCGTGCCTGCCTTTGCATTCCGAAAACTTCCGCTCTATCCAACTTCTCTCACGAACTTTTCCAATATTCCAATCTCTGCGATATATTAAATCTCGCTTTCCATCCTTCGCTAATAAATAATGGTTCAAATGCGCATCGTATGCCTTGTCCGCCGTTATTCCTCCTGCTTTGCCGTCCTCCGCCACATTGAAAAACGCTGTCTGCGTCCATTCCAGCGTGCATCTTGTACCCAAAAAACGGCTTATCCTTCTTCTTAAACCCCCATCGCGCATCCTGATCCGGATGACCCTTCATGTCGTCGTCATCTTTGCCTCTGTCTCGATTCTTACTCCTCCCAAACTTTATTGTGTCCACCTTCGCCAATATGTGCGTCGAATCTATTACGTGTAACCGCTCATTCACAAATCCCTTTGCCATCCCAAAAAAACGACCTTTTTCAACAGGCTCACTTGTGAGAAGAGCAAAAACCATGCCAAATCGTAATCCATTAATATTTCTAAGTATTTACTTTTTATGTGTATTAAAAACTGACGAAAACTGAACACTTTTTTCGTAATTTTTTCGTCCGTCTGAAAAAAGGTGAAAGGTGAAATAAAGAACTTCTTTTCCTCCGTCTTATTTTTTCTTAACTATAAATTCTATAATCCATATTAGGGAAGATATTGTCTTTCCATTCAAGTTCCGCAAGAAAGCTCATGTCTAGGCGCAGATTTTTAATGTCCTCATATAACTTATTAAATCTCCAGATATGCTCCTTTGTTCGTTTTACCGCGTATTCAACCATCGTGCCGCTATTCATTATAAACGCCCAGTCGCTTGATTGAAGTAACATAAGCTCTCTGGCCATCTGGTTAAGTGCGCACTTCAAATTATCATCTGGGTTTGGGTACTTACGGGCATATTCTGTCATTCGCCACGCTGCTTCGTGGATGTGCCTGTAAATCCAGTCGTTAGAATTATTGCACCATACCTCGGCATAGCCCTTATTCCCCCAGCTGGATTCGGAAGGATATGCTACCTGGTTTTTTGGAAAGATCGTCAGATATTCCCACGGCGTAGTGAGCTTTACGGCCTTTTGGTCACACGTGATTTTTCTTATGACAAGGTTTAGCCAATCGATGCCTTCATACCACCAGTGGCCAAAAAGCTCGGCATCATATGGTGCAACGATTATGGGCGGTCTTTTCATTATTTCAAAAAGGTATTCAACCTGTTTTTGCCTTTTAAAAGTGAAGTCTCCGGCATGGTCAGCAGTTTTTTTCCATGCGGCATGAGGATTGTATGGCGCTTTGTTCTCCGTCTTGCCGGTAATTTTGTGATATTTTATGCCGGTCATTATGCGAATGCCATCATTATGGATGTAAGGCTTAATATATTCAAAGTCCAAGTCGAAGCCTATATCTCGGTAGAAATCGCGGTATTCAAAATCACCGGGATATCCCTCACGTGCGCTCCACACCTGTTTGCTAGATTCCATATCCCGACCAAAGGCCGCAACACCGCTTGGACAATAAAGAGGAGCGTACAGGCCATACTTTGGCCGAGAACTTGCGTTTATGATGCCGTGACTGTCGACAAAAAAGAACCGGATGCCGAAATTGGCTAAAATCTCATCCAATCCTTCGTAGTATCCACATTCGGGAAGCCAGATTCCGCGCGGGGCGCGGCCGAAATGTTCGGTGTAATGTCGGACGGCCATTTCAATCTGCGCACGAACAGCTTCATGCGATGGCCGAAGCAGCGGCAAAAAACCATGTGTAGCTCCGCAGGTGATTATTTCAAGTTTGCCTATATCCTGAAAATGTTTGAAACCACTCACAATATTTCTGTTATGCTTTTGCTCAAAAACGCGCCTGCACTGTTCAAATTTATGCAGATACATGTGCGCTGTTCGGTTGAATTCAAATTGGGTATGCGTGCGCCCAACCTCTTTGTGCGCGAGCTCAATCAGTTTATTTATATGCCTGATATAACGTTCTTGCAAGAGGCCGTCTGTCATCATTGAAATAAGAGGGGGGGTAAGGCTCATCGTCAGACGGAAATCTATATGATCACGCTCAAAATCATCCATCATCGAAAGAAGCGGTATGTAGGTTTCGGTCAGGGCTTCAAAAAACCATGATTCCTCCAGAAAATATTCATGTTCCGGATGACGGACATAAGGCAGATGCGCATGCAATACAAATGATAAATAACCTTGAGGCATATTTATGATAATATAGCGGGTTTTTGTATTTCTTCAAAGTTCATGAAGACATTTTCGGCGCTTGAGCCGGTAAGAGTCGCAAATTTTCCACGGCTAAAAAGGTCAAAGAAGTATGGCCCTAAAATTTTCTTCAACAGTTCTAAATCGGCATTGGTATATTCTTCTATTTCTGTAGTTACTTTTTCACCTGAGGGCGATACCAGCATCCATTTGGTTGGGCCTCGGCCTGCAAGTCCGGTCCTTGGAAAGCGCATTATGTTAGACGAGGCAATTTTATAAAAATCGCCATTTTCATTTTTCATTCCGATTTTTACGATTAGTTCATTTTCCGGATGATTGAGACGCAAATACCAGTTGCCGATACGCTCGTAAATGGAAACGTCCCAAGAATGTTTTGTATTTAATTGGGTAAAACGAAGAGTGAGTTTTGCATTGTGCCCGATTGCAGAAAGAGCATCATTCATCTTTTCCGGCTGCACATCCCAGTAAACAAATGCAAACTTAGGATCGACAATAAGAAGAATTATACGATTATTGCCATACCCAAAGGGGAGATTATGAACGTGAAATTCCTCATTATTTTGGCGAACACCCAGATTAAATTTTGACTCTTCAACCTGAAGTTCCGTAGTATTTTGAAAAACGGGTTTCTCAATATTTCGTTTTGATATCGCGATCTTTTCTTTTGCCTTCCCTAAAGATTTGCCTTTTGGTCTCCCCGGTTTTGTTCTTTTCCAAACAAGAGTTTGTTTAAGCACTTTCTTCGAAGGCTTCTTTGTTTTTGAGACCTTTCTTATTGATTTCTTTGGTGTTTTTGCCATATGAACCTCTTGACGTCGGTTATATATTCCAATTTATCTTATTAGGCAACCCTAATCATAAAAATCAGACGAATTTATCTTATTAGGCAACCCTAATCATAAAAATCAGACGGAGGAGCTAATTAGCTGGTTTTATAGATATATTCTTCCTCTATATTCTTCCTCCGTCTTGTGTAACACAAAATTAATCGTCTCAGTTGACATTATTAATAATCTGTTGCAAATTGCGTGCTCAATGTTTGTAATAGGAGAAAAATCGCTCGTTCTTCAGGATATATGGGCATGGCTCAAGAAGCATGAGCCGGTGGCAATACATCCGTCTGTCAGAGCGCGCATGGCAGCATCGCGGAAAGTTGTCGATGAATGCCTGAAAGACAACACTCCCCATTATGGGATAAATACCGGCTTTGGCAGTCTGGCTAATACGCGCATTCCCGATGATAAACTCAATGATCTTCAATATAATTATGTAAGAAGCCATTCATGCGGCGTGGGCGAACCGCTGCATGAAGACATTGTTAGAGTAATGGCTATGCTGAGGGCTAACGTTCTTGCAATGGGTTTTTCCGGTGTAAGATACGAGCTCCTGGAATATCTTGTTAATTTTATCAATAGAGATAAATTGCCAAAGATTCCATCGCAAGGTTCTGTTGGAGCGTCTGGCGATCTTGCGCCACTTGCTCATCTTGCTCTCGCGCTCGTTAATAATGGATTGAAACTCGCGCCGAAGGAGGCGCTGTCTCTCACAAACGGCGTTCAGGCAAGTTTAGGCGTTGCAGTTGTCGCGCTTCTTGGAATCAGCAAATTAATTGACCACGCTAACATTGCCGCTGCGCTGGCTGTCGAAGGGCTTAGAGGCAGCGATAAACCTTTTGACGAAAGAATCGCTGATGCAAGGCGTTTCATGAAAGGCCATGGTGAAGTTGCAAAAATTATTCGAGAGTTGATTGAAAATAGCCAGATCATCGCATCCCACAAAAATTGCTCCCGCGTGCAGGATCCATATTCGCTCAGATGTGTGCCGCAGGTTCATGGTGCGGTTCTCGATTCCTATAATTACGCTTTCAATATTATTGAGGGCGAAATTAATTCATGCACGGACAACCCTCTCATATTCGGCAAAGATATTGTGTCAGGCGGAAATTTTCACGGACAATCAATCGCATTTTCGTGTGATCATCTTTCCAACGCTTTAACCGCGCTTGGCAATATTTCCGAAAGAAGAATAGAACAGATGGCGAACCCTAAGCAGGGCGAGTTGCCGGTTAAATATCTTATAAAAGACGCTGGCATAAATTCCGGTTTTATGATCGCTCATGTTGTGGCAAGCTCTTTGGCATCCGAAAATAAGGCTCTTTCATTTCCGGCATCGAGCGATTCGGTGACGACAAGCGCAGGGCAGGAAGATCTTGTAAGCATGTCAATGTGGGCCGCAAGAAAACTGCTGCAAGTTATTTCAAACACAAAAAAGATTATTGCAATTGAGCTGCTCGCCGCTGCACAAGCTGTTGATATGCAGGAGAGCAGGCTGCCTCTTGGCAAAGGCACTCAAAAGATTTATGATTCAATCAGAAAACGGATTCCCGTTCTCGAAAAAGACAGAGAATTATACAAGGATATAGAGACGATGTTGAACTTGATGGATGCGTTGGAGATGCCTCAATAGGATATGAAAATATTTCTACTTTGTTTTATTCCGCTGTTTGTTGCCGTCGATACGCCGGGCAATCTCCCTATTTTTCTAAGCTTGACAGAGGGAATGCTGCCGAAGAGCCGGAGAAAGGTTATCTGGCAGGCATGCTGGACCGCAATTGTAGTTTCTCTTCTTTTTATGCTTACTGGAAAATGGATCTTTTCGTTTCTACATATAACAACCGCCGATTTTAAAATTGCGGGCGGTCTGATATTGTTATTTATCGCCGTAACGGGGATCCTGCCTATTCATCATCATGAAAGATACGAAGGCGTCGGGATTGTGCCTCTGGGAATTCCCCTTATGATGGGGCCGGCGGCGCTTACGACGCTTCTCATTCAAATTGACCTTTATCCAATCTGGTGGGTTACCTTAGGGCTTGTGACCAATATCGTTATCTCATTTCTGGCCTTTTATTACAGCTGGCGGATTGCGCATGTTTTTGGGATTAACGGAATGAAGGCGGTTTCAAAGGTTATCCACCTTTTCCTTGCTGCTATTGCTGTGATGATGATTCGAGTGGGTCTTATGAATATGGTGAAGGGTTAGGGAGTGCCTTATTATTTTCAAATGCTCGCTGCCGTGATTTTTGCCGTTGCCGTGCTTCACACTTTTCTTGTGAAACACTGCCAGGCCATTGCCAGAAACTTTCCAGAAGGCTCTATCGGCGAAAATTTATTTCATCTTCTAGGAGAAGTAGAAATTGTTTTTGGCTTATGGGC
>JACPAJ010000080.1 GCA_016180865.1 Deltaproteobacteria bacterium | reverse complement strand
TTATTCAAGCGATCCCTTATGGAAGCCGTATTCACGGCCGGTGCCCGGCGATTATGACGGGGATCATCATTTAGACATAGCGTTGCAGACGCCCGACGGCCATTGGATAATAGACTATGGCGGGATCGAGTTGGGTAATGATATAGAAGGGATCACGATAAATGTGGCAAATGATGGAACGGCGGCTATAAGTTTTGTCCCGCCGATCGAGTATTTTGATAAACTCGGCTCGTTCGACAAAGACGTAAAATATCTAACGGACGAGCAGCTGTCGCAAGCGCCAGGGTGGGCGTGGTTGGCTGCCTCAGGTTATGTAAGCAGTGATGTAGTGATTTTATTTAAGAACCCAGACGGAATATCAACTCCAAATATTGTTAATTATATTTATCCGGATAATCCAACTTACGTGGTAGATATTAATAATTTTTCAGATGAATATGGCGGTCAGGATGTTTTTTTTATACCTGCTAGATTTCAATGTAAAGATTGTCCCGACAATCTTACTTTTAAAACTACAGATGGCATTTGGAAATACACCTCTAACGAGGATTCGTGGACGTTGGATCCTCTTGTAGCATCACAAAATAATTTTGGTGATATTTTATGTCGTCCGATTCCAGCAGATTATGACGGAGATGGTAAAGACGATATGGCTGTTCAATGTGGTGCTACATGGAAAATCGAATATTCTGGTAATAAAGAAGACTTAAGAGTTGTAGAGTTGAATGACGCAATTGATCCTGTTCCAGCTTATGTTTATGCAGGTGGCATAAAATATCAGGACACAGTCGAACTCTATAATTATTACAAAAACCAAATCAATTGTTCGCCACAACAAACATGCGACATCTTTGATGCCTCACCGCCTATAGGACCGTACTTTGCCCAATGCGTAAAATATTGGGCGCCGAATGCAAGTTATTGCTGGGATAAATAGCCCTTTGATTTTCTTTCGCAAAACGATAAAAAAATTGCCATTATACGAAAATGTGGTATATTCTTACCCGTTATTAAAGAGTAATGCATTGAAATCATTATCTATTATTTTGGCATAAAGCTTGCTTATTCAAGAGCGGGGGTGCCGTATGAAAAAGACATGTAAACTTCGATTACGATTTTTAGTTGCATTGGCTGCGACAATTTGGTGTGTGCCAACCTCTGTTTTGGGATCTGAAATTGAATGTCCAAAATACACATCTGTTAGCGATTCTAACGTTAAGAAGGTTCTAGAGGGATATAAGACTTACGCCAGCAAAGACGAAATCAATAAGAAATATATTTTATGCCCCAGCGTATCGAAGTTTGATAATGATGGTATTATTTCAGTTTCGGACGAGATAAAAATTAATCATACTGACGTTGATTATT
Source organism: Deltaproteobacteria bacterium (assembly GCA_016180865.1). Classification (GTDB taxonomy): domain Bacteria; phylum UBA10199; class UBA10199; family 1-14-0-20-49-13; genus JACPAJ01. Next base: position 3,962 of record JACPAJ010000080.1, on the reverse strand, counting down.
CATTGGTCATCTACGGCCTTAATCTTACCAACGCACAAACGAACCAAGGCACCAACGCACTTCTTCAACTCTCCGGCTCTAATATCACCCTCGACCATGCAACTCTCACCGGCCCAGGCTCCGGCACTGCAATGCAAGTAACCGGCCAAAACATGGCAATCCAATCCAGCACAATTTCAAATTTTGCCACAGGCATCCAATTGGGAACGGCAGAAAATGAGGCAGAAAATATTACAATTGGCAATATTGGCGCGGAAATAAATATCACCAACGTCAATACCGGCGTGCAGATCACGAATGCCAAAAATTATGATATTAACAATATTAAGTTCACAATAAATACTGGCGGTAAAAAAATCAGCCCTGTTTATGTCTTTGAGACCGCCTATTTTGGGATAAAATGCAACAATGTAAAAAAAGTTTTGATAAGCGGAGTCGAATATGAGGCATGCGACGCCTCTTCAATAGAAAATAATGTTAAAACCGTTATAGGCAGATCTCCATTGGACGCAAGCTCTTGTAGCGGAGATAGTGAAAAAGGCGCGGTACTTTACAAAAATACTACAGATGAATCGGTTGCTTATTGCAAATTTGAAGCGTCAAGCGCTGACATTGTTTTGATAGTTCCTGGTTCCGATAACTATGCATTGGGAAATACCATCAAGGCAGGGAATTGTCTGTTTGAGTGTATCATAGGCGGCGGCAAACTCATGCTGTCTAATTTGATAGGTCTTGAATATGTAGAAAAAAATGCTGACGGCCAAACAAAGATACTCGGCCACGGTGTTTTTTATGACGTTGTTGATGGCAAAGAGTATTATAAATATAGAAAATACCTTTCTACGGCCGATAACGTCCAATCCACCGGCCTTGGCGGAATAATTAATGTTCCCACGACTACTTTGGGTGCAAACGGCGACGACGGCGGCACAACAGTCTATGTCCCAGGACTTGACACCGGCGCGAGCGTTGCAGAACAAGCCGATTCAAATAATGAAGTAAATTTAGCTTCGGCGGACGAGAGCGGCGAAGCAGATACAATGAAAAAAGGTTCAAGCATCGACCCAAGCATTTTGCCTCCAAGCGACACGCCGTCTAGCGACGAACAACCTGCCGATGGCAATGCAAAGCCTATCACAATTAAGGATAAAGAAGATGACAACGGAGATGGGCCAAGCCAAGGAGTCACCGGATTCGGCACATTGTCACAGGGGTGCAGCTTAAGCCTTAATGCCAAAGCAGATGCGCCTCAAGTTTTGATAATAGTCATATTGCTTGCCTGCATGCCGGCAGCCGCGCTAAGATGTTTTCGCAAGGGCATTTAATCTTTTTATATGCTCTTCTCCGGCCGATTTTAATGAATCGGGCGGGTTCCTGACAACAGCCTCTGCCAATGCCGTGTTTTTCTTCATCTCTTCAAATTTCGCAGATTCATAATTAACTTCCGCCATGCCGATATATGCCAGCGCTTTGTAATAACCGCTGACATTTATCCCTCTTGCCTTTTTTAGCGAGTCGTTATCACCGGCATGGCCGTTCCCGCAAAGAGAGGGAGCAGCGGTTATGGATATTATTTCAGAAAGGAAAATTCAGACTGCCAGCGAACTTCACCGCGTTATAATGGATATCTTTCCGGATATTACGACCGGCCAAGTCATCTCGAGCGCAACGATAACTTCTGGGATATAAGCTTGTTAAAGCGCATGCCGATCACCGGCAGGCCGCCAAACGCTAAAAGCAGCCATAATATATGTGAGACGTTTGTTTGCGGCATTTTTATTAAGCTGCAGGCGCCTTGTCCCTGACCAAGTGTGTCAGCGGCAGAGGCCTTTCCGGCGCCGCTGTCAGGAGCAAGATTATTGTTGTCGTTGTTTTCATTATCATCATCTGAAGACGGTGGCAGGGCGCTTGGATCCATGACCGCTTCACCAACTGCCACTTCATCAGAACCTTCCGCAACTTGCCCTCCTCCGCTATCGGCCACACCGGGAACAAAAATCACGCCGGAAGAAGCTGTTGTCGTACCGTCTGCGCCGGATGTTGTCGGCAGATATATCGGCACTTCCGCAACTTGCTCTCCTCCGCTATTGGCCACACCGGGAACAAAAATCACGCCGGAAGAAGCTGTTGTCGTACCGTCTGCGCCAGATGTTGTCGGTAGATATATCGGCAGGGACGGAGTATTAATAACATCCGGCAGGTCGGTGATTATGCCGGAAGCGAATAGAAACTGCTTTGTTTGCGAATTTGCATCTGTATATGCGAATCCTGCAAAATTTTGGATTGGCATGCCTAAATCAATGCAATCAAAATAACATGATCCATCGGGAATTTCCTTTTCTGTGTTATCTTTAAGCTTTAACTTAAATGGCGATTTTTCGTCTGTAGAATCTAAGGATAGCGCACAGGTTTTTATGAATAGCACTGAAGCTATTCCCTTTTCTGTCTTCTGCTCATAATCATATTGATATAACCCAACGCTTCCACTACATTTAGAGGCTTCTAATGCTAGTTTGCCAGCCAACTTATCCGCTTTGGTCGCATCTGATTCGCTTACATGTTTGCCGATCCAGCTTTCATCAATTATCTGCACGGGACTATCAAACACAACCGCATTTGCAGGGTCGGCGATTGTAAACGCATTCTTTGCCAGTTTCACGCTCGCGTCTTTGGCGACTTTTATCCCTTCTGCAAAATTGCTGATGGCTGTAGATTCAATTGTTGCCGAGCCGTTCACTTGAATTGCGGTGCCTATGCCGATGCCGGTGAGAGTGGAATCTTGCAATGTTATTTTAGAACCAGAAAAAGTAATGTAGGGGGATACGGCTTCTTTCCCTTCGTAATAGTTAAGTTTCAAACCAATTATCCTTACCAGTTTGTAGGAAGTGTTATTTATCGCTAGTGGATATTTAGTGTAGGGTTGAAATTTCTCACTATTATTATAAGAATTCTTCGAAAAATCTAAAACGTATTCATTTGAGTTGCTGTCAAGATAACAATTGTAATTTTCAAGGATGGTTTTAACATCCTTTATACTTGCTGCCGTCGTTGGCGTGAAAGTTGGACAAACAGCCCATGCATGCCCAATTAAAGCAAGATAAATCGCCGGATAAATTAAATGTCGTATCTTCATAATTACCCCCGCCATTACTTAAGCAAATACTATGCCAATTAAAAACATAACAATTTCAACGCCTTAAATAACACTTGGTGGGTAAATCTCTACTTTTCTTTTATCATTTTGCGAAGAATTTTGAAAGGACTATTTATTCCAGCAGTAAGAAGCATTTGGCGCCCAGTACTTTACGCATTGAGCGAAGTAAGGTCCAATTGGTGGCGGGGCATCGAAAATAGTACTATTTTTAAAACCACCAAGGTCTTCTTTGTAATAATTATAAAGGTCAATCGTATCTTGATATTTTATCCCGCCAGGATATGCAAATGCAGGCAATGGATCTAAGGCCTGATCCAAATCAATCTCAGAAAGACTGCCTGGTTGTGATGAATAGGCAATTTTCCATGTTGTTCCACATTGAACTGCGAGATCATCTTTTTTGTCACCGTCATAATCGGCTGGGATTGGTCTGCAATTTATATCGCCGTAAACACCCGCTGGCTCTGGCTCGACAAAACCATCCCAGCCCCCATATTGAATCTGCCAATGGCCATCAGGGTTTTTTTCACTAATATCATCCGAGCTATAACGTTTCATCGCAATAGGGACATAGTCATTGCCATGATAATTTGATTCAATAATGCCGGGACCCGTTTCAAATGCATAAAATGCTTTACCAGCATCTGCAACGCCATCAGGTCCCCTGAAAGCCATATTGGTTTTGGATATACCTCCACCATGTATCGGCAACCACGCCCATCCGGGCGCTTGCGCCAATTGCTCGTCCGTTAGATATTTTACGTCTTTGTCGAACGAGCCGAAGTGGTCGAGGAATTGAACGGCAATC
>JACPAJ010000079.1 GCA_016180865.1 Deltaproteobacteria bacterium | reverse complement strand
GGTGGTCTAAAGTTTACACGCACTGGCTGAAAAACATCCGCGACTGGTGCATCTCCCGCCAGCTCTGGTGGGGGCATAGAATACCGGCGTGGTATTGCGGATGCGCGGAGTGCGACGAAATTTACGTAGGTTTAACGCCGCCCGATAAAATCAAATGCAAAAAATGCGGCTGCATCGAATGGAAGCAGGACGAGGATGTGCTTGACACATGGTTTTCAAGCTGGCTCTGGCCCTTTGCAACTTTGGGGTGGCCCAATAAAACCGCCGAGCTTAAAAAATTCTACCCGACAAGCGACCTTGTAACGGGCCCCGATATCATATTTTTCTGGGTCGCAAGAATGATCATGGCCGGATTCGAATTCATGGATGAAAGACCGTTTGATAACGTATATTTCACCGGTATCATCCGCGATTCGCAAGGCCGCAAAATGAGCAAGTCTCTTGGCAACAGCCCCGATCCGTTAAATCTTATAGATAAATACGGCGCTGACGGCCTGCGTTTCGGGCTTATGCTGATTGCGCCAAAGGGGCAGGATATTTTATTCAGCGAAGATAGAATAGAGGTCGGCCGCAATTTCATGAACAAACTCTGGAACGCGTCCAGATTTGTGATGATGAATTTGCAAGATGGCAAAAAACCAACGAACCAACGAACCAACGAACCAACGCACACACTAGCCGACAAATGGATATTAAACCGGCTGCAGCATACGCTTAGCGATGTTAATAAGGCGCTGGACCATTATCAATTCGACACCGCCGCGCAGGCGCTATACCAGTTCGTATGGGGCGATTTTTGCGACTGGTACCTGGAACTCGCAAAAAACCAGATGCAGACCGACAAAGCGGATGCCACCCGCAGCGTGCTTATCCGCGTGCTTGACAATATACTCCGCATGCTTCACCCGTTTGCGCCTTTTATTACGGAAGAGATATGGCAGATGCTGCAAAAAGAAACTATAATGCTCGCGGAATATCCCAAGGCTGCCAAAAAAGTTGAATACGAAAAAGAGTCGCGCGAGATGATATCTATCATGGAAATCATCAGCGCAATAAGAAATATCAGAGGCGAACATAATGTCCCGCCTGCAAAGGCGATCGATGCAACCCTCAGGGCTCATAGCAAAGAAGCTTTCAAAACTATCGAACACGGAAAAAATTATATCAAAGAGCTCGCTAAATTGGCAAAAACAACTCTGGCAATTGATGCAATCAAACCTGAAAAATGCGCGACAGCAATAGCCGGGAACGCTGACATTTTTATCCCCCTTGCCGGAATGATAAATGTTGAAGATGAAAAAACGCGGCTGATGAAAGAAATCGAACGCCTGGAAAAATATATTCAATCCGTAGAAACAAAGCTCGCCAATAAGAATTTTGTCGAGCGCGCGCCAAAAGAGGTCGTCGATAAGGAGCGCGCAAGAATCGTTCAGGCAAAAACCGAGCATCAAAAACTTGCGCACGCGGTAAACGAATTGTCCAATTTATGAATGTAGATTCTCTAATTAAATCCGCCCTTCATGAAGATATCGGAAAAGGAGACATTACAAGCGCTGCAATAATTCCACCTCCGCAAAAAACCAACGCTGTTATTGCCGCAAAGCAGGAGATGGTATTAGCAGGCATTAATATAGCTGCAAAAGCATTTAAGATGGCAGACAAAAGGATTACGATTAAGATTAAGAAAAAAGATGGGGACAGAATTAAGAATAAAGAAATTATAGCGGAACTTAGCGGGCCTGCGCGTTCGATTCTTGCGGCGGAAAGAACGGCGCTTAATTTTCTTCAACATTTATCCGGAATCGCAACATTAACCGATAAATATGCAAAGGCCGTTCGCGGAACTGGGGCAAAAATTTTGGATACTCGCAAGACGATTCCGGGCTGGCGCTGCTTGGAAAAATACGCGGTTAGAATGGGCGATGGGAAAAATCATCGCTACGGCCTTTATGATATGTTTCTTATCAAAAATAATCACGCGGATGCTGCGGGGTCGGTAACTGAAGCGATTTATAGAGTTCAAAATAACAAAACAAAAATCGGAAACTTAAAAAAGCTGCTAATAGAATGCGAAGTAAGAAATATTAGCGAGCTGGAGGAAGCTATCGTTGCCGGTGCAGATATTATAATGTTAGATAACTTTACCCCAAAAATGACCATAAAAGCCGTCAAATTAGCCAAAAAGTTGTCAAAAATCGTCAAAAAACAGCCTAAATTAGAGGTTTCAGGCGGAATTTCACTTAAAAATATCAAAAAATACGCCAAAACCGGCGTTGATTACATATCCGTAGGCGCTATTACCCACTCTGCCCCTACTGTAGATATTCATTTGATACTACGCTAAGCAAACTCCTGCTGATAGATTTTCAGCATAGCAAGCATCAGCAGGAATCACAATGCGATAATTTCCTTTAACCTCCATTGAAGATACAGCGGAATAGAAACAAGTTCATAACTTTTTTTATCGAGCATGACGACCTCCGCACAAAGATTGCCGGAATATAATAGCCTATGTTATGATTAGAAATCTGAAGCGCTGATTTTTCTAGCTCTCCGGTTCTGCCGTCCGGGTTCGCAGCTGTCAAACCATATAAAACTCTATGCTAGAATTTATAAGGTCAAGTCATAACTTGTACGAATAAACCACATTTTTGGGCCCTTTCTGCCAGTCCGCCTCAGACGGGGGCCTTCGTTACCGCTTATTGTAAATCACCCTGCTTCTTGGATATAATCAACAACGATATTGATTATTTTCTGGACGGTTTTATTACAATTCTTGAAATATATCTTGTCTAGAACACCATTGTCGTATTTTCTGACTAGATCGCTGATTAAAGCATGAATAAACGATTGGGTTGCTCCATCAATTCCTTCAAAATCCAAAACAACTTCTTTCTTGCCATCAAGCGCGGGAACGACCTGCTTCAGCCTGACATCTTTTGCAATATCTTTATTTTCGGCAAAAGAACCAACCAATGGAAGCAATTTTATTGTTATCATATGAATTTTGCCTTTTTATACTTCGCTTTCTTTTGTTCCGAGATGGCTTTGACATATGCATCTCTCACAAAATCCAACAATTGAGAAAATTCTTGTTTTTGTCCCAGAGAAATATCGATTCCAACCACCGTACCTTGCCAATATGGAAGCTCCTCATTCAATGAGTGCCTGTCTCTAAATGGATCTATATATAATCTTGGCTTGCTAGCGCTCGTAAGCAATTTGTACATGGCATTGCCGCTGTATAATATAAAAAAATCGTGGGCAGACTTGGCGATGGATTTTATAAAAAACAGCCCCGCACCTGCATTAAACTCCGTCCCTCCTATTCTGCTGGTCGTGCCTGTTATTCCAGGCGTTAATGCCAACTTTATCGCCTCTATATCGGAACTGATTTTATAAGATGCCCCAATTGATTTTTTGATCCCAATGCCCGTATCAACGATGCCGATCCTTATAATATTGCTTTTTTTGTAAAATTGAGCGCATATAATAGCGCCTGCTTTTGACGAGGAGTGTTCAAATACATTACGCACCAATTCGCTCACCACGTATTTGATCGGTTCCGCCTGATCGGGTTTAAGATGTAACAAGGGAACCATGTCCACAATAAAACGCGATAGCTCTTCTGAACTGCCGATTCTTGTTAAGGGAATAAAACGCCCTGCCGGTTCGTGTTCGGTAATTATAATATCGGATCTTAAACCTAGAAGTTTAAACAATCCTATTCTCTCGAGATAGTGTTTTGACTTAGCTTCTAATTTTTCAATAAAAATATTTTCGGGTTTAACAGTCAACCCCAATGCGGCAACCATTGCCAAAACAACTGGATGTAACGATATCCATTTTTTATTAGCAGTAATCTCTAGAAAATCCGGGTTTCCAGCGCCAAAGGAACGTAAGAATGGATCTATATTTCCCAAAAAAGCGCTATTTGGCAGATGAATTTTCATATTAATTTTACCGGCATTTCCGGATTAATTTTATTAGCCCGGGATTGCCGGTAATAAACATATACTATATGTGCAAATAAAGCAACTGAAATTATTGATTTTAATACCTTAGATAGCCGACAAACGGCTATTGATATAGTTTTAATGGCTTTTTGGTTATGAAAGGAAAATCAAGCAAACTCCTGCTGATAGATTTTCAGCATAGCAAGCATTAGAACCACAACCAGCGGCCCGACGATCATGCCGGCAGGCCCGAGCCAAATGGCCCCGCCGATAAGGCTTAAAGCCAGCAGAAGCGGATGAATATTCACTTTACCTCTCATCACAAGCGGCTTAATGACGTTATCGATCATCGAAACAAGCAATACGCCATAAAGGAGAAGGAACAGGCCCGTTCCAAATTTACCGCTTATCATTAAAATAATAGCGGCCGGAACATACATGAGCGGGCCACCCACCACTGGAATTAGCGTAACGCCTATTGCAACGGCGCCCCAAACGGCCGGCTTGGAAATCCCCGCAATCCAGAATCCGATTCCTATCAAAAGCGCCTGAGCAAAGGAAGTCGCCATCATCCCCAAAAATGTTCCGCTTATAACGCCCCTCACCTCGCGCGCCAGAACCTGTTTGTGCTCGTCTTTTAAAGGGAGCAAAGAGATAAGAGACTGATAAATCCTCCCGCCCTCCGCGAAAAGGACAAGAATAAATATTACAAGCAGGATTATGCCTCCGATAATATTCGCTCCTGCGCTTACAACCTGAGGAGAATATTTATAAACTATGAGGCTAACCGATTTAAGAAGGCCGACAAGGGTTTCGCGCAAATTAAAATCAGGCGGAATGAATTCAGCGTACCGGCTTGTTAATGCGGAAATCCATCTGTTTACGCCGTCAATTGCCGACGCAAGCTCCCCTCCTTCAAGCTGCGAAACGATATAACCGCTGACGGACGCCGCATTGGAAACAACAACGCCAATGATGAAAGCCAGCGGCGCAAGGATGCACAGAGAAACTACAATGGTCGATAGCAAAGCAGCAGCGTATCTCCATTTGCAGACAAAGCGGACGAAAAAATTATAAATCGGGTTGCAGATAACAACAATAATCACGGCAAAAAGAGCCGGCAATAAAAACGGCCTGATTACGGCAAAAAAAGCGATAATGAGAAAAATAAGCAATGCCAAAAAAGCAGCTTTAGGTCCTTTCTCGTTCATAACTACCCCCCATTCACAAATTTTAATCTTCAATATCATATCATTCGGTCTTTTGTCCAGAGCGCGTTTGGCCTGACCTTCTGATACATTTTTAAAGGTCATAGTTGTGAATTTGCTGAGATTCTAGATGTCAGATTAAGATTCAGAGCTTAGAGTATAGCCTTCTTAAGCCCAACCATCATAG
>JACPAJ010000128.1 GCA_016180865.1 Deltaproteobacteria bacterium | reverse complement strand
GCAGCCGGATATCCGATAAAACGCCTCTTGCAAAGAATAGCTTTGGCGATGCCAAAATTGGGGCTGTCCGGCGGCAGGACCCGAAGCCTAAAGCAAAGGGTCGCTTAAAAGGTATTATGTCGAATTCGATTGAAAAAATATCCTGAGGTCAGCTTCGCAAATCTCTTGAAAATAATGAAACATTCATTTACATTGTCCCAATGACAAAAAAACACTTTCTTATTTTATTAATATTGATCGGTTCCGCCATTGGAATAGGCGCTAAATACGGAGATGATTATCACCTTTCTTCTGCGAACATAACGCCCAAAGTGCTGAAATATATCCAGCAGAATTACATAGACCAGGATCGCATAAAACCCGCAAAAATGCTGAAAGGAGCTTTAGAGCAGATCCAAAAAAGCGCGGCTGAGATTCTTGTGACATTTGATGCCGACGACCGTTTCACAATCACAATAGATAAAGCTGTAAAAAAATTCAATCCGGAACATATCTCAACGCTTGATGATTTATGGGAGGCTCTGAAAAATATTTATTTATTTATTGAACTTAATTACCACGGAACAATCGAACCAAATGATCTTGAATATCTCGCTATCGATGGAATGTTAAACGTTCTTGACCCCCATTCTTCCATGCTAACGCCGAAAATTTATAACGAATTTAAAATCGGCACAAAGGGGAAATTCGGAGGAATAGGAATAGTCATAGGCTCTAAAGAAGGCGAACTTACGGTAATAGCGCCTATCGAAGGGACTCCCGCTTGGCGCGCCGGCATCAAAGCCGGGGATAAAATCGTGCAAATCGGCGAAGAATCCACCATTAACATGTCGCTGACGGAAGCCGTTGAACTTCTCCGCGGCGATATCGGGACCGATGTGACAATATCCGTAAACAGGAAAGGAAAAACCCAGCCTTTTAACGTCACCCTGAAAAGGGCAATAATAAACATAGACAGCATTCAGTCGGCCGTCATGCCTGTGGGGAATAAATCTGTTGGCTATATAAAAATCAAAAACTTTCAGGAGAATACAGATAAAGAATTCTCAAAACAACTGGCAAAATTAAAACAATCCCCGAATTTCAGCGGCCTTATACTGGACATGCGCAACAACCCCGGCGGCCTGCTTAACCAGGCCGTGGAAATCGCCGATAAATTTTTATCGAGCGGCATAATTGTTTCGACTCGCGGCGCCGGCGAGAGATTTATCGAGCAGGAACCCGCAAAAGAAGAAGGAACCGAGCCTTTGTACCCCCTGGCAGTGCTGGTCAATGAAGGCTCTGCAAGCGCATCGGAAATTGTTGCCGGAACGCTGCAGAATTACAAGCGGGCGATCGTTATTGGGAACCAGACTTTCGGCAAAGGAAGCGTTCAAACGGTTTTTGACCTTAAAGACGGCTCGGCATTGAAGCTGACGGTTGCGGAATATTTGACCGCCGGAAAAAATTCGATCCAGTCGATTGGCGTCACGCCGGATATAAAACTGGTACCGGCTGTGATAGATAAAGAAAAAATGGACTTGATAGAAGACGAACATGAATCCGAAACCAGCCTGGAGGGTCATCTGAATCAGGATGAATCCATTAAAAAGGGCGAATCTGCTTACAAGCTGAGCTTCCTTGAAAAAGCCGAAGAAGAAAATGAAGATGAAAAGAGCAGGCGCGAATATTCAAACAAAATAGATTTCTCTAAAGACTTCGCAACCATGCTTGCAGGAAGGCTTATTGCCGGAGCCCAGAATTCAGGCGATCCTTTTGCAGGCATTGCTTCCGCAGTCAATGAAGAAAATAAAAAACAGCAGGTTGAGATAGCGGATTCCCTCTCAAAACTGAATGTGAGCTGGTCGGAATGCAAGCTTCGAGGCAAACCTCTTCTGCAGGTATCGTTTGCCATGAATAAAAACGGTGAAACTGTCGAAAAATGAAATTTCGCTGAATTTAAACGCAAAAAATATCGGCACTGGAGATTTTTGCAAGCTGGTTGGAATCAGCGATGCCAAAGAGCCGGTTTTCAAGAATAAAGAATTCGTATTTGGGAAAATCGAGCCGGCCGCGTCAAAAAAGTGGGAAATACCGCTAAAAATACCCAAAAGCATGGACAGCCAAAATCTGCCGATCACCATTAAATTTCATGAAGCAGATTCCAATCAGCCTTCGCCATTTAAGGTTATAATTCCGGTAGAGGGCCTTTACGAACCGCAATTTGTCTATTCATTTAATATCGGAACTCCTTTGAACATCAAAGTTCCCACAAGCGCCATCCCTGTCGGAAAAACCATTCCTCTTACCGTTGAAATTAAAAACACAGGCAAGGGCGCGGCTTCCAACGCTTTTGCAATAATCAAGAATCTGGATACTAAGGGAGTATTTATAGATACGGGGCGCGCGAGCCTCGGCAAGATTCAGCCCGGCGAATCTAAATCGGCATCTTTCAAATTCCACATTGAACCGTCTCTTTCAAAGTCAACGTTTGAACTGGAGTTGACGGTTTTGGACCAGGATTTATTGACGGCTCTTTCCGAAAAAATTGAATTCAACGTTGGGAATTCGACAACCGAGCCTGCGGCAAACCAATGGTATGAAGGCCCGCATATAACATTGGGCCAGCCGGTTCCTCCAATAACAACGGTGGCGCAAAAACAGCGGATTCAAGCGACTATTTCCGACGACCAGCAGGTTAAGGATTATTTTATATATGTAGGCGAGGACAAAATTATCTACTCATCAAATCCGGAAAATTCTTCCACGTATAAGCTTGATGCCGAGCTTCCTTTGAAAACCGGCAACAACCTCATTTCGATATTCGCCAGAGATAATCAGGATATGATGACAAGGCAAAGTTTTATCGTAGAAAAGAAATGAAAACTATTTACGGTTCAGGAAAATTGAAATGCCGCATCAAGCGCCCGATTCTGACAATCGGCAACTTTGACGGCATCCATTTGGGGCACATGGAGATTTTTAAGCGCCTTGTTAAGGCGGCAAAAAAAGTCCGCGGGACGTCTGTTGTTTATACTTTCGCCCCTCATCCTGCAAAATCAATGGTGCCCGATGCTCCGCCTCTGCTCTTGCAGACCGAAAAGCAAAAAATGGGAGCGCTTGCCTGCGCTAAGCTTGACCTCTGCATAATCGAGCCGTTCACAAAATCGTTTTCGCTGCTAAAGGCAGACGAATTTTTCGGCAGAATCGTGCTTAAACGGATAAAACCGGTTGAAATCATCGCCGGGCATGACTTGACGTTTGGGAGGCATAGGGCAGGCACAGTTGAATTGTTGAGAGAACTTTGTTTGAAACATAACATAAAATTCGGCATCGTAAAACCATTCTTCAGGAATGAAACCTTGATATCTTCGACAATTATAAGAAAGTCGCTGATGTCCGGAGATGTTGAAACTGCGAATAAAATGCTTGGCCGGCCCTATTCGCTTGCCGGCACGGTCGTGAAGGGGCGCGGACTCGGCGCGGAAATCGGCTTTCACACCGCCAATTTAAAAACCGAAAATGAGCTGATTCCGTTGCGGGGCGTTTATATCACAAAAACTCTTGCGCATATTTCTATAACAAATATCGGCTATAACCCCACATTCGGAGGCGGCAACCTCTCTATCGAAACTCATATATTGAATTTCAACGGCCTATTGTACGGCAAAACAATAGAAATCGAATTTTACAAGCGCTTGCGGGACGAGAAAATTTTTGACAGCCCTTTAGCTTTAAGCAATCAGATTAAAAAAGACATCGCAAACGCCAAAAGGTATTTTTCATAATATGAGCGGACAATTTGAACATCCATACGCAGTGGGCTTGATAGGCCAGTTTACCGCCGAAAACAGGGCAATCAGCAGAAAATTCAACGCCTTATTCAAACGCTCGCGTTCAAATTTTACATACCTGATTTTAAAGACCGATCCCGCATGCCTGAAAAATCTGGTGCTTTGCATGAAACTGATGGATATCGTCGGGATCAACGTTTCAAAAAAATATCAAAAAATGGTTATGCCGCATCTTGACGGATTGGATGTTTCGGCAAAAAAAGCAATGAAAGTGAACACGGTTGCCCGAAAAGGGAAAAAATTTATCGGTTATTTTGTAAAAGATATTTTTATTGATAGCGTCAGACTTTGGCGAGACTAAAAAATTTGACGCCAAAAGTCATTTTTCACCCATCCGGCAAACGTTATATCGCCTCCAAAAAATCAGCGCATAAACTTCGTGGTTATCTAACTCACTAATAAAACAGTGCTTTTGGCTCTTTGTAAAGGCGGCTCTTTTGCGAAGATACTTGGCATAACTTTTGAGTAACCTAGTAGCAGAGGTGATCAAAATGTTCAAAGAGAGAATTGAAAATCGCGGTTCCGATAACGATAAAATGATAAGAGTTGTGATCGTTGATGAGGACAGCACTCTATTAAAAGTCTGGGAAAAAGTTTTTCAGATGATGCATGAATGCAACTATTGCATAACAAATGATCCGAAAATGGCTGAAATGCTCGCCAGAGAGCACAAAGTCGATCTCCTGATAAGTGAAATAGTGATGGAAAACGGAAACGGATTTGATCTGGCAACAGTGATTCATAAAACGAACCCTGAGGCCGATATATTATTGACGACAACCTACAACTGCGACCTTAAAAGATTTAATTTGGAAGACCCGCACTTCCACATCCTTTATAAGCCGTATCAGAAAATGGACGATGTCATTAAATTTGTCTCCGATATTGTCCACAAGAAGGATCCGCGCAGAGACGCAACTATAGACGAAGATTCTTGGAGCGAAAACGAATCATATCCTACTGTGATGGAGTGGAAACTTTAGCTGCAGTCTGACCGATATATTTTCTAACTGTCTCCATTATTTCTATCGGCACCGCTAAAACCACCGTATTTGAAGCAGACGGCCCGAGTCCGTCAATAGTCTGGAGCGTTCTAAGCTGCATGGCGCCGGGGCTTTTTGCCATTGTCTCGGCAGCTGCGGAAAGATTAAAGGCCGCCATTTTATCGCCCTCAGCTTTTGTGATTGTGGCTCTTTTTTCCCGCTCAGCGGAGGCCTGGCGCGACATCATCTTCTTCAAGTCTTCCGGCATATCGATATCCATTATTTTAATCGCAATCACTTTCAACCCCCAGCTCGAACTTTCGCGCTCGACGATTTCTTCGATCTCTTTTCCAATCTGCTCGCGTTCGGCCAAAAGCTGGTCCAGAGTCATTCCGCCAATTACATCGCGAAGAGTCGCCTGCGCATACTGGCTCATCGCATAAGCAAAATTCTGCACTTTTATAAGCGCTTCTTCGGCGCGTTCTACCCTGAAATAGACAACGCCGTTAATCGAAACCGGCACATTGTCTTTGGTGATAACCTGCTGTTTTGGTATCTCCAATGTAAGTATTCTTGTGTCGACCTTCATAGTCTGATCAACGACAGGTATTATAAAAAAAAGTCCCGGACCCTTCACCGCGAAAAATTTGCCGAGCCTTAAAATTATCACCCTCTCCCACTGATTGGCGAGTTTAATCGCAAGTGAAATAAGGAGCGCTGCAAAAAAAGCAATTGCGCCGGCAAACGCCCCCGCCGCAGGGCTCGATTTATAAATGCCGGCACTTATGAATTCGCCGACCGCCAGAAGAACGACAAAAACTATTAAATTAATCATACCAGCCTCCTTAGTTCACTTATCCTTTTATTACACCTATCGGCACAAGTCTAGCAACCTTTTTGGAGATGCCGAGCGCATCGACCACATTCACCACCTCCTCCGCATCTTTATATGCTTCCGGCATTTCCTCAACTATTGTGGCATAGGTAGCGCCTAAAACAGTTATCCCCTTATCTTTCATTTCATGCCCGATATTTCTTCCGCGCGCAATGCGCTTTGCCTGATGGCGGCTCATAAGCCGCCCTGCTCCGTGGCAGGTGGAACCGAATGTTTTCTTCATTGCCTCTTCGGTCCCGACCAAGTTTTCCCGGACATAATGCGTTATCATCTGGTGGTTTGCAAAGGCGTAATTCGCAGCGCACGCCATAGCTCCAAGATACTTTTCGCCCTCTTCGGACCTGATAGGAGCCGAGCAGAGCTGCCGATCGGGAAGTTCAATCGCATATTTGTGCGAAGCCCTGATCATTAAATCCAAATAGTCATCGCAAACCTGATAACCAAGACCCCGCGAACCGCAATGCTGAAAAACCGTAATCTGATTTTTAAATAAGCCCAGGCGCCCAGCTTCAGCAGCATCATATATATCCGCCACATAACCGACTTCCAGAAAATGATTTCCGGAACCCAAGGTGCCCAGCTGATCGCGCCCGCGCGCAAGGGCTTTTGCAGAAACAAGCGAAACATTTCCGCCGCGAAGAAGTCCGCGATCTTCGATTTTATCAAGATCCGCGCCGGTCCCGAATCCGCGTTCAACAGCCCATTGGGCGCCGTTTTTTAAAACCAGCTTTTCTTCATCCTGCGAAAGCTTAAAGTCGCGCCTGTGAGCGCCAACGCCTGTCGGAATTTCCCGGAACAAAAGCGACATTAAATCATGAATATGAGGTTTCACCTCATTCAAGGTCAGTTCGGTTCTAAGAAGCCTTACGCTGCATGAAATGTCGTATCCAACTCCGCCCGGAGAAACAACGCCTTCATCAACATCAAACGCCGCTACGCCGCCAATGCAAAAGCCGTATCCCCAGTGGATATCCGGCATTGCGAATGAAGCTTTAACTATCCCCGGAAGCGCTGCGACATTTGCAACCTGTTTCAGGGATTCATCGTTGCGGATGGATGCAAACATTTTCTCGGAAGCAAAGACAATTCCATCCACGCGCATATTCCCCTCTTTTGGTATGCGCCAAGTATAATCATCAACCTTTTGAACCTTGAATTCCTCCATATAGAACAAGGACTGCGGCAATTTTCTGAAATTAATTAGATATTAGATATCAAATATCACCGTGACATCAAATTGTCCAGCGCCTCTTTTGACAGCGAGATTATGGTGAGTTACGGCCTTTATCTGGTGTTTTAATTTATGGATTTTTAAATCAAGTGGAATTGACGACACCTTCGCTTTCAAACAGCAATCAGATAATTCTAAAATATCGAATTCACACGGAATCAGTTTTTCAGCATCAAAAATATAGAGAAGCTCCTGCAGCCAGTTTACCAGCAATTGTTCTCTGTCTACAGCGTTTTTTATTGTTACTGTTTTTTCACGGAATTGAACGCCGCTGCCTTTGGGTTTTGAACCGCCCACCATCAAATCAATCATTCCTTCGGCGGCGCTTGCAAATAATTTTTTTAGAGTTTTTCCATAGGCTTGAATGGCAACGTCGGCAGTATGATCTATTATTTTAAAAACAAGAACTCCTTATAACCATTCGTATTTGACGATTTCATGCGGCTCAAAGAAGTAACCGACCTCAAACTTTGCAGTGTCATTGCCATCGCTGCCATGAACCGCATTGCACTGGATATCCGTGCCATAATCGCCTCTGATTGTTCCTGCAGAAGCTTTGGTAGAATCCGTAGGCCCCATTGCATCACGCCATTTGGCAATTGCATTCTCTCCTTCCAATGCCATTACAACCACAGGGCCTGAAGACATAAACTCAACAAGCGGCCCAAAAAACGGCTTGGCTTTATGAACAGCGTAAAAACCCTCCGCCCGTTTTTTATCCAGCTGCAGCATTTTAACTCCGACAAGCTTCAGCTCGTTTCCCTCTATCCTGTTTACGATCTCGCCAATAATGCCCTTCTGAACGGCATCCGGCTTGATAATCCCAAGTGTACGCTCTGTTGTCATAAGCTTTCTCCTTTTTCACATTTCCAATAGGCTGCGAAAGATTGCATAACAATAAAGATGTGTCAATTAAATTAGAAAATTCACTCACTCCCATTCAATCGTCGATGGCGGTTTGCTGGAAATATCGTAAACTACGCGGTTAATCCCCTTAACTCCGTTGATAATCTTATTCGATATCGTCCGCAAAAGTTCCGCCGGCAATTCCGCCCAGTCGGCTGTCATCCCATCGGTGCTTGTCACAGCTCTAATTGCCACAACTCTCTCATATGTCCGTTCATCGCCCATAACTCCGACGGTCTTGATCGGAAGAAGCACGCAAAACGACTGCCATAGTTTTTCGTACCATCCGCCGGCCTTAATCTCATTGATCAAGATATCGTCGGCTTCGCGCAATAGAGAGAGATCTGCGTTCGTAATTTCACCGATTATTCTGACGGCAAGCCCGGGCCCCGGAAACGGCTGGCGCATGAGAATTTCGTTCGGCAAACCAAGTTCACGGCCCAATTCCCTGACTTCGTCCTTAAAAAGCTCGCGCAAAGGCTCGATAAGTTTTAATCCCATCTTTTCAGGCAGCCCCCCGACATTATGATGGCTTTTTATCGTTGAAGAAGGCCCCCTAAAGGATACGCTTTCTATGACATCCGGATACAAAGTCCCCTGAGCAAGGAAAGAAGCCCCTTTGCCGGAGGTTTCTTCAAAAACCCTGATAAATTCTTCTCCGATAATTTTTCGCTTTTTTTCGGGGTCAGCGACGCCGGCCAGCTTCCTGACAAACCTTTCGCCTGCATCGATACAGACCAGATTAAAATGAAACTTGTCTCTGAAAATCTGCTCGACTTTAGCCGCTTCGTTTTTTCTGAGCAGCCCGTTATCAACAAAAATGCACGTAAGCCTATCTCCAATCGCCTTTTGCATCAAGGCCGCCGCAACGGAAGAGTCGACACCGCCGGATAGGCCAAGAACCACGCGCTCGTTTTGGACCTTTGCCCTGATTCTTTCGATCTCATTATCTATAAAAGACTTCATCGTCCATTCGCGGCGGCACTTGCAAATATCGATGACAAATCTTTCTAGAAGCTTAACGCCTATTTTTGTGTGCGTCACCTCAGGGTGAAATTGGGTGCCGAATAATCTTCCCGCATAATCTTCCATTGAAGCGATTTTGCAGTCCGCAGTGGACGAAGAAATTTTAAAACCTTTTGGAACTTTTGAAACGACATCGTTGTGGGACATCCATACGGTTGCGCGGTTTGCGCTGCTTCCGGCGGCCAGTTTGGACAATAGAGCCGAATCAGAGCTAATATCGATCTCCGCAAAGCCGTATTCGCGCCTCGGAGCGGCCGCTACCTCTCCGCCTAAAACCCTTGCCATCTCCTGCATCCCATAGCAGATTCCAAGAACCGGCACTCCCAGTTCAAGAATGCGCATATCGATATGCGGGACATCTTTATCGATTACGCGCGCCGGGCTTCCGGAAAGTATTATTCCAGTCGGATTGAAACCCTTAATTTTATCAAACTGCAGATTAAAAGGATGAATCTCGGAATATACATTAAGCTCCCGGACGCGGCGCGCAATCAGCTGAGTTGTTTGAGAGCCGAAATCGAGAACTAATATTTTATCCATTGGCCTAATCCACCTTGTAGTTCGGCGCCTCACGGGTGATTATGACATCGTGAACATGAGATTCTCGAAGGCCGGCCGGCGATATTTTTACAAACTGCGCCCTGTTTTTCAGCTCCGCTACATTGGAACAGCCGAGATAACCCATCCCCGCTCTGAGACCGCCCGTAAGCTGATGAACTACGCCGGCAATGGCGCCTTTGTACGGAACTCGCCCCTCTATCCCTTCGGGGACATATTTATCCACTTCGGTTACATGCCCCTGCGAATAACGCTCCTTGCTCCCTCTATGCATTGCCGCCAGAGAGCCCATCCCGCGGTATCCTTTGTATGGCCTGCCCTGATATGAAAAAATTTCGCCGGGCGATTCGTCGGTGCCGGCAAAAAGAGAGCCTATCATTACTGTATCGGCACCTGCAGCAATCGCTTTTGTCACATCGCCGGAATATTTTATCCCGCCGTCGGCTATGAGAGGGACTTTCCTTTTGCGGGCGATTTCAGAACAATTAAATATCGCGGTCACCTGCGGCATGCCGACTCCGCTGATTATTCTGGTTGTGCAGATGCTTCCGGGCCCCATGCCGATTTTAATCGCATCGGCGCCCGCTTCTATTAAAGCTTCCGCCGCATCGGCCGTAGCTATATTTCCCGCTACAAGATCGATATCTTTGAATTTCCTTTTTAAAGTTTTAGCGGTCGTTACAACGCCTTTGGAATGAGCGTGCGCGGTATCTATCACAATGCAATCTGCTCCCGCTTCCAAAAGAGCTTCAGCGCGCTCTATTTCCTTCTCCCCGACTCCTATCGCCGCACCGACCCTCAACCGAGCGTGCTCGTCTCTTGAAGCAAATGAATTTGTGGTCTGTTTCTGCACATCTTTTACCGTAACGAGGCCTTTAAGAATCCCCTTGGAATCGACGATCGGAAGTTTTTCAATTCTGTTTTCAAAAAGAAGATTTCTGGCCTTTTCAAGAGATTCGCCCTCTTTAAGAACTACAAGTTTTTCGAGCGGCGTCATCGCGTCCTTAACGTTCATCGACATTTTGTCGGCCGCGATAATATCCCTATTAGTAAGTATGCCTACAAGTTTTCTGCCGTTAACCACCGGAAATCCCGACACCCTGTGAATCTCTCTAAGATTCACTGCTTCCTTAATTGTCTTGTCCGGCGAAATGGTCACAGGGTCGAAGACGATGCCGCTTTCAAACCTTTTCACGATTTTGATTTCGCTGCTCTGCTCTTCTATCGACATATTCCTGTGGATGATTCCGATACCGCCTTCCTGCGCCAGAGCAATTGCAGTTGCGGATTCTGTGACAGTATCCATTGCGGCGGAGGCAATCGGCACCGCAAGACTAATCCGCCGCGTGAATTTTGCGGAAAGATCGCAGTCTTTTGGCAAAATATGAGTCTCATGGGGGATTAAAAGGACATCATCGAACGTCAAGGCTTCTTTAATGTCAAACATGGCAGGCTACTACTAAAATTTTGCCATTATGTCAAGGCCAGACGATTCTTAATTTTTCATTTTGCATTTTATATTTTAATGTGTTAGCCCCCTTTCCCCGGAGGTAATTAATATGTCAGGTCATTCAAAGTGGGCGACGATTAAACACAAAAAAGGCGCTGCGGACGCCAAAAGAGGCAAGCTTTTCTCTAAGTTTATCAAAGAGATAGCCGTTGCTGCAAAAATGGGCGGCGGTGATACAGATAAAAATCCAAGGCTAAGAACAGTTATCGAAAAGGCAAGAGCCGCAAACATGCCTTCCGATAATGTCGTCCGCGCGATAAAACGCGGCACCGGCGAGCTTGAAGGCGTGACTTATGAAGAAGTCACCTACGAAGGCTACGGTCCGGCCGGCGTTGCAATGCTGATTCAATGCCTCGACAAGACGGTCGGCGAAGACAAGCTTATGGAAGTTGCGCTTGAAGCCGGAGCCGAAGATATTAGAGATCTCGACACTGCGTTTGAGGTCATCACAGATCCCAACTCATTTGATCCTGTGAAAAAGGCCTGCGACTCAGCGGGCCTGAAGCCGATTGAAGCCGGCATTGAAATGGTTCCGCAGAATGAAATCAAACTTTCCGGCGACGATGCCAGAAAAATGCTCAACTTAATGGAAAATCTTGAAGACCACGATGACGTTCAGAATGTGTTCGCTAATTTCGATATTGACGCAAGCGAAATGGAAAAAATTGCATGATTATTCTGGGGATTGACCCCGGCACCCATACAACAGGCTACGGCCTTATAAAAAAGGCCGGCCGCGAAATTGTTCACATCGAAAACGGAATAGTATCGCCAAAAAAAGGGCTCGATCTTGCTTTGAGGCTTTCTCATATATATTCGGGCATAAAAGGAATCATTGAAAAATTCCGTCCGGACGCAGCGGCTATTGAAGATGTGTTTGTGGCCACAAACGCGCGTTCTGCCCTGATTTTGGGCCATGCAAGGGGCGCCTGCATGCTTGCCGCGTCTTCCGCGGGAATAGATGTATATGAATACAGCACGCGCGAAATTAAAAAAGCGCTTGTGGGATTTGGAAATGCCGACAAAAATCAGGTGGCACAGATGGTAAAAAGGCTCCTAAAGCTCCCTGAAGTCGCGGACGCCGACGCTTCCGATGCTCTCGCAGCGGCAATCTGCCATGCGAATACGGCTAAATTTTGATGCTTAGTATGTCGAAAGGCCCGGATTACAAGCGCAACCGCCTCTAGGATACCTATCATCGTCCATCCTGTACATCACCGATGGGCCGCTGCCTGAAATCTGGGAAAGAAAGTACTTTGTGGATGAAGAATCGCTTTTGACAACTAATGCCTCCTCATTAAATCCAAAAAATCTCAGCGCCTTTCTATATTCACCAGAAATATCTATCTGCGGCGTAATTGGATTAACCGGAGTCATAAATAAATCCTCGCTCATGGAGGTTAACTGACTATCCGGAATCTCTGCTATGCCAACTGTTGCTGCAATTCTTGCAAGACCGCTTATGAAGCTCATCTTTCCTCCTGTTTAAGTTGTATCCCCCAACTGTTGCAACGCTTAAAACAATAATTCGCTCTAAATGTCCAGCAAAAAATGTTGATTCGTTATGAGGCTGTTTTTTAAATTCCCACTTGCATCATTAATTCAAACGTCGTAGAATCGATTTCCATGATTGCACACCTTAGGGGGGATATTCTCGAGAAAGCGGCCGATTACGTGATTGTCAGCGCCGGGGGAGTTGGCTATCATGTCACTCTTTCGCAGATAAGCTTAAGATCAATCTCTCAAAATTCTAAAGACATCTCTCTTTATATCTATACCCACGTAAGGGAGGATCAGCTATCGTTATTCGGATTCACGTCTAAAGAAGAAAAAGCGGTCTTTTTGCGCCTGCTGGACGTCTCCGGAATAGGTCCCAAAATGGCCCTCGCAATCCTTTCAGGCCTCACTCCCAATGAGATTGTGCAGGCGGTTGTAAAGGAAGATATCGCAAGGCTCAATGCAATCCCCGGTGTAGGCAAAAAAACGTCCGAAAGAATAATCGTTGATTTGAAAGATAGATTTATAAAAGATTTCGGAGAAATCGGAAGCGGCAAGGAAATAAATAAACCGCTGTATAATGACGCTCTTTCGGCTCTCCGCAATATGGCCGAAAAAACGCTGGCAAATATCGGGCTGGATAAATATTCAACTGTGCAGGCCGTAATCAAACATGCGTTAAAAGAACTGGGGCAGAAGTCGATATGAACGAAGAACTGAATCCGCAAACAATAACCGAAGAACAGCAGTTCGATGTCGCCCTCCGGCCGAAACTGCTGAATGAATATATCGGCCAAAAGCAGATCAAAGAGCGGCTTAAAGTATTTATTGAGGCCGCGGTGGAGCGAAAGGAGCCGCTTGATCACGCGCTTTTCCTGGGCCCTCCCGGGCTTGGAAAAACAACGCTTGCATATATTATCGCCAACGAGCTTGGAGTTCATATTCAAGCCACTTCCGGTCCGGTTTTGGAGCGGCCTGGCGATCTTGCGGCCATTTTAACCAATCTTGAAAACCGCGATGTCCTTTTCGTTGACGAAATTCACAGATTAAACAGAGTTGTGGAAGAGACCCTCTACCCTGCCATGGAGGACTATAAGCTCGATCTTATAATCGGCCAGGGGCCTTCAGCAAAGACCGTAAAACTTGACCTCCCCCGTTTCACATTGATCGGCGCTACCACGCGGGCCGGGCTCATTACATCCCCGTTGCGCGACCGGTTTGGCATAGTTTCGAGGCTTGATTTCTATTCAGCCGATGAGCTTTCGGCGATCATAAAAAGATCCGCAGCGCTTCTTGAAGTGGAGGTTACCTCCGGCGGCACAAATGAAATTGCAAAAAGATTCCGCGGAACCCCGAGGATAGCCAACCGCCTGCTGAAAAGAGTCCGTGACTTTGCCCAGGTAAGGGCAAACGGCATTGTCGATGAAAAGGTGGCTTCCGATGCGCTTCTTCTTCTTGATGTCGATGAAAAGGGATTCGACCATATGGACAGAAAAATACTCCTGACAATTATCGACAAATTCGGCGGCGGGCCGGTCGGTGTAGAAACACTCTCGTCCGCGATAAGCGAGGAAAAAGATACAATTGAAGACGTTTACGAGCCTTTTTTAATCCAGTGCGGATATATTAATCGAACGCCAAGGGGCCGCATGGCAACTCCGCTTGCTTATATCCACCTCGGTAAAAAACCTCCGGAACAAAAAAATAATCAGTCTAACCTTTTTGAATGATAATGATCGATCACTTAAAAAAAGTTGCTTCAGCTTGTTTTAGACGGGAGAATTTCCGCCCGATTTTAATCTTTCTAGCCGTCGTTTTCTTTTTATGGTTCGCAATATTCGGCGATCATGGGCTTTATCACCTGCATAAATCGGTTAAAATGAGGAATAAACTGAAAGAAGAAATCGTGCAGCTTCAAAACAGGATACAAACGCTTAAAAAGAACAAGGAACTGCTGAATAACCCCTCACATCTTGAGATAATCATCCGTCAGGAGCTTGGATACGTAAAAAAGGATGAAGTTATTTTTCAGCAAATGAGCCCTTGACAATTAGCCGACGCCATAGTAGTCATACAACCTTTAGAATTTATAGGACCCAAGGCTCTGGTATTTATACAAGAACAAGTGCTTGTCCAATAAACCGAACACCAAGTCAAATGGGTCATAAGGCAATTAAGGTTCGGGCAAAGGACAAGTGATTTAAAGGAGGTAGGTTGTGAGTGATCAAGAAAAGCTGCGAGGCAAGGTAAAGTGGTTTAATGATGCCAAAGGTTTTGGTTTCATTGAACGCGAAGGCGGACCGGATGTGTTCGTCCACTTCTCTTCAGTCCAGGGAGAAGGTTACAAAAGCCTTGCTGAAGGACAGGAAGTCCAGTTTGATCTAGTCGACGGGCCAAAGGGTCCGCAGGCTCAAAATGTGACAAGGTGCTAGTTGAGATTATAAATTTTCAACTGAGTATAACGAAAACCCGCTTGATAGAAATATCAAGCGGGTTTTTTTGTGTGTGTCAGATCACTTGCAGTGTGGGACTTTATATAATCTGACAACTGCGAATTTAGACGGCAGAACCGGAGAACCAGAAAAATCAGCGTTTCAGATTCCTAATCATTACGTAGGCTATTTTTAGATTTGAACAGAGCTCCGAGGCAAGATTTGCAGACACCTGATTAAATGATTCAAAAATGTCAATACAAGCAATTGTTTCGGATATCGAAGCAAGTGAAATATCGAAGAAACGGTTTCTTTCTTTTGGGCTTGTTCTGCCGTTTCCTTCCGCGAGATTTAAAATTGCGCTCGTTAACGCGCGCTTGGATTGGTCGATTAAATATCCTTCGCCTCTTGGAATTCTGCGCGTCAGTTCTGGCACCATC
>JACPAJ010000127.1 GCA_016180865.1 Deltaproteobacteria bacterium | reverse complement strand
AGGGCTACGGAATTGAATAAATGTCTGTAGCGTTTAATATGAAGAGAACATGTCTGCTGCTGATTTTTATTTGTCTTGTTTCGGCGCCTTCTTTCGCAAGGAAAAAGCCTGTCCAGCCTTCGGAAAGGGCTGTTTTTCATAATAATCAAGGGGTTACATATTTAAATCAGGGGCAGTTTGAGCGGGCGGAATTTGAATTTAAAACCGCGGCTGAACTTTCTCCGGATTATGCAAAAGTCGATGACGCGATAAAGATGATTAAAAAGGCTATAAAAAAGGATCCGGTATTTTCGGACGCTTATTATAACTTAGGGCTTCGCTATCTTGAAAAAACCAAGCAGAATCCCGCAAAAAGCTATATAAAATTCGCCGAAGCGGAGTTTAAAAAAGCAACTGAACTGAATCCTACTTTAAAACTGGTGCATACGGAGCTTGCCAAAATGTACAGGGAGCTTGGCGACTTTGAGCACGCGGTGATAAGATACCGCCTTGCCCTTGAAGACTATCCGAACGATGTCGACGCGTGGCTCAAATTAGGGAATCTGTATCTGGAGATGAAAGAGCCGTTTAAGGCGCAGAATACTTTTTTGAAAGCTGTGGAGATAAATCCGGATTCGGCGGAAGCGCATCAGCAGCTTGGCATGTTCTATTATAATGAAGGCCGGTTTGAAGAGGCGCTTACGGAGCTTGAAGAGGTTGCAAGGTTGCAGCCTATTAGCGAGCTGGCTTATTACAGAGTCGGCACCGTAAAGCTTAATATCGGAGATGCGAAGAAGCAGACGGGAGATGCCGCGTCTGCCGACGTTTATTATGATGCGGCCAAGGCGGCTTTCCAGCACTCTCTTGAAATCAATCCGAACTTTGCCGATGCCTCCTTTAATCTTGGTTTGGTGTATTTAAAGCAGGGGAATAATGAAGAAGCCAGACGCCAGTGGGAACATACGCTAATTCTGGATCCAAAGCATGGCCGTACGCTGTATAATATCGGCACATTGTATAATTATATCGGCAATAAAAAAGCGTCCCTTGAAAAACTTTGCTTATTTTTAAGGCTTGGAATAAAAGATTACGCAACGGAAGCGGAGACAGCCAGAAAAATAACCGAAAGCCATGGAGGGTGCCCGTAAAATATGCCCAAATTAGTCGTTACAGAGCAGGGGTCCGATAAAAAAGAGAACTTCGAGTTCAAATACGAAGGGATAAATATCGGCCGTTCGGAAGAGAATGAAATCAAGCTCCTGCATTCCGAAATCTCGCGCAAACACGCGAAAATCATAGTCAGCGGAAGCAACTGTTTTTTAATCGATCTAGGCAGCGGCAACGGGACCTTTTTAAACGGAACCAGGCTAAAACCGAATGAACAGGCGCTTTTAAGGCACGGCGATATGATTGCAATTGAAAATTACAATTTAAATTTTAATCAGCTGGATGAAATGCTGGCCTCGTCGTTTAACGAAGTTACCGATAGCGATATTCTGGAGGTCAAGCTGCTTAAAAAAGTGCTTCGTGCGATCGACAAGGAAAGCATGCCGGGGCTTGAAGTGCAGAACGGCAATTTTATCGGCAAGAAGTTTTTTATAGCCGAGGATATTTCAGAGGCTGTTATAGGGAGAGATGATACGGCCGATTTCGATATTAAGGAATATGTGATATCGAGGCAGCACGCTAAAATTATTAGAGAGGGCGGCGAAATTTTCATTCAGGATCTTAACAGCAAAAACGGAACATTTCTTAACAACCGGCGAGTTGCAAAAGAGGCGCTGCATGACGGCGACAGGATTGCTCTCGGCACGGTCGTATTGATTTTCAGGGATCCGAAAGAAGCAAGCCTTCAGGCAATCCGCGCTAAAGCAGCTCCGGCTCCGGAAGCGCCTGCGGTCAAAGAGACCGAGGTCAAGGAGGCAACCGGGCCGGCTATTGAAGCTGGAGAGGGGCTCGGATTCGAAGAGATTGAAAAAGAGGAGCCTCCGGAAGAATATCCAACCCCGGCGCCCCGCAAAGAGCGCATTAAACTTTCATTTGTGGAAATAGGAATGATCGGTTTCGGAATCTTGATCCTTATTTTCGCCCTGATAGCCCTTATAAATCTTATTTTAAAATAGAGCTGATTAATTCACAGCCAGCGTGCCGTCCATTGTCACAACTACTCTCGCATTTCCTAAAAACTGATCGAACATTGCGTTGCCTGAAGGTTCTTTGGACAATGTTGTGTCGATTTTTAATGTGATTGAACCGTTTGTAAATGGCTTTGTGGTTTCAAGCGTTAAATCTTTTATCGCAAAATCGACCGCCGCCTGAAGTCCCGGGTTAATATCTGCTTCGGTAATTTCGCCTAATACGACTCTAATTCTAAATGCTATTCCGTTTATTTCAAGTCTGGAGCCGTCAAATGTGCCCGTGGCCGTTACTCCCTCAGCTCCGCTCAAAACTATGGAAACCGCATTTATAGGCTTCCCTTCAAGCGGCTCTCCTGGCCCGTTGCCTTTGAGAACCAGAAGTTCCGCGGGGAATGTTGACATATCGGTCGTTACAGTGCTTCCTACAAGTTTAAATACGGCAGGCCCGGTCATTTTCAGCTCTTTCGGGCCGGTTGCCATGATATCGGGAAGCTCGATTGCAAATCCGCCTGTGTAGCAAAGCGTATCAGCTGCATCGGGGCACTCGCCGCCTCCGCCGGCAGCTGAGATTTCTCCTTCGGGGCCTGCGATTGCTTCGCCCACAACTTCAATTTGAACCGTGCCCGCTTGAGGATAATCATATACCGCCGCAATAATAGCGCGATGCGTGGCAGCATCTTCTTCGCTATCTTCTTCAATAGGTGTGTTTTCAATAGGGGCATCTTTTGAAATCAAGACGGTCATTGCCTTGACAGCGTCCGTTTCGTTTTTATCTTTTTCCGGAGGTTTTTTGGGAGACCAGCGTGCTTCCTGGCCGGTTGCCCATCCTCCGTAATTTGCAATTGTTGTATCAAGACTCAAGGGTTCGTATGTGATATAAATTTGCAGAATGCTTCCGGCTGGTATCGAAATATCCTTTGTTTTAGGATTTTGAGCTACTCCGCCGACCTCAACCTTATCGATTCTAAAGTTTCCGGAAGAATTTGTGCCTGTATCAAAATTCAGTCCGCTGATATGCTGAACTTTTGACAGGCTTGGATTCTGCAAAGTAATCTGCTTTGTGACCGACGATCCGATCTGAGCTTTTCCAAGGTATTCGCGCTTATAGGAAGCAAATTGGTCGCCGCCGCCGCCGCACGAACTGATCGTTGCAGCCAGTATTAATGATATAAACATATGTTTTAGGCATAAGCCCATGATAAGCCTATTATCGTCTCCATTAAGGAAATAGTTGCTTAGAAAATGCACTCGCGGGAATGACATAATGCTCCTTCTAACCGATTGAAATCATTAAGACAATACGCACTGCGTCAATGCGGTGCGTAAATCAGGCAAGATAGCTCTTATACATCTTATAGGCTGGTTTAATAACCGGCAAAAGCTTTAAAATACGCGGAATGGGTCCTTTGACTGCCATCTGGCGGCGGGCTATGGCCATTACAAGGTTTACTTCCCCAAGCCAGAATTTGTGCGCCGTATCGGCGTCCATAAACATTTCAACTTCGGGTTTGGTTTCGCTATCATTATATGTAATCGGAGCATTGGGGAGAGCGCAGTTGACGGTTATTGATAGATCCGGATGCCTGTAGTTAAATTTAATGATGAGCTTGGATTCTTTTAATTTTGTCCCGATTTTTTCATCGGAGACCAGTATGTTAAAAAAACCGCCCAATATTTTTTTAAGTTCTTCCGATGATTTAAAATGCGGCATATTGTCACCAAGCCCTTTCAAGCGTTTTAAGGATTTCAGTCTCCTCGACTTCTCTGGGGTTATAAAAACTCGTTCCGTCTTCACAGGCTTTTTTAGCGATAAGCCCTAAATTATCCCGCGCTATTCCGACATCACGGAGTTTTAAAGGAAGATTGCAGACTTTGTGAAGCTTCTTTTGCCATTTTCTTATGACCTTAACCGAAAGATGCGCGAGCTTTTTTTTTTTTTTTAATTTTGGATTAACGTGCAGAACTTTTGCGAGGGTTGCATATTTTTCAAGCGCTACAGGCATATTATATTCCATTCCGTGCGGCAGCAGGATAAAGTTTAGCGTTCCATGATGCGCCCTTGAAAGTCCTCCGCAGGCATGCGCCATCGCGTGTACCACGCCAACCATTGCCTGATCAAATGCAATGCCGGCAAGCGTTGCCGCCAGAAGCATCTGCCCCTTGGCGTCCAGATTTTTAGGTTCGGTAACCGCCGGAATAAAAGCTTCTTTAATGAGCCGAACGGCAGGCAACGCAAGCTCATCCGAAAACGGGTTCGATTGAAGGCTGGTATAAGCTTCAATTGCGTGCGTGAATGCATCCCACCCGGTTGCAGCCATCAGGGACGGCGGGATATCTTTTAAAAGCAGCGGATCTAAAATTGCGATTGATGGATGGAGATATTGATCATAAAAGGAAAGCTTTGTGCCGCGCTCGGTATCAAGAATAACCGCAGCCTGTGTAACTTCGCTTCCCGTGCCGGCAGTTGTTGGTATTGCAATCAGCGGTTTAAGCGGCCCCGGAATAGTTTGCGCGCCTGAATAGTCTTTTGCAAGATCCCCGCCGTGCGAAATTAAAATATTGGCAGCTTTCGCAGTATCAAGGACGCTGCCTCCCCCTAACGCAATAATGCCGTCCGCATTATTTTTAACCGCAAAATCCGCGCACGCTTTAACCGCCGATAGCGATGAATTTGCGGGGACATCCGTGAAAGGGCCGATAACTTTAATTCCGTTTTCGCGGATCGAATCCGCCACAGGTTTTAGAAGGCCGCTTTTGCCAAGATTAGCGTCGCTGATTAGAAGGGCAGAAGTAATTCCAAGGGCTTCAAGTTCGACCGCAAAGTCGATCGAGAGGCCTTTGCCGAACATCACCTTCGTGGGCGATGAAAACTGCCAGAAATCAGGCATTTTTTGATCTCCATCTCCAGATATAATAAACCGGAATGCCTGATAACACGATTATTAATCCGGGCCATGTGTAAGCCGGCTTAAAAATCAGCAGGTCGATGGATATAGCCGCAGCGCCGACGATATATAATATCTGCAGCCATGGATAACCCCATGCTTTATACGGACGCTCCATGTCAGGCCTTTTGCGCCTGAGGATAAAAAGGCCGATGATTGTAATGATATAAAAAATAAGCGTTGCAAATATTACATAGTCAAGAAGTTCTCCGTAGCTTCCTGAAAGAGTCAGCAGGCATCCCCAAATTCCGCCTACGACAAGAGCTGTAACCGGAACATGCGTTTTTGGATTTATGCGGCTGACGGATTTAAAGAACAGCCCGTCTTTGGCCATTGCGTAAAAAACGCGGGCGCCCATTAAAATATTTCCGTTTACGCATCCAAAGGTCGATATCATTATCGCTGCGGCGATTGCAAAAAGTCCCGTTGAACCCATAATTGTCTGGGCAACTGCAGTTGCAACGCGGTCTTCCGAAGCATATTGAATTCCGCGGCTTAGGATATCGGTGCCGGCGGCATTTCCGGCGAAAGGCAGAACGTACATATATGCAACGTTGACTACAATGTAAAGCAGACAGACGAAACCGGTTCCAAAAAGAAGGGCTCTTGGAAGATTTTTGCGCGGATTTTCGACCTCCGCCGC
>JACPAJ010000126.1 GCA_016180865.1 Deltaproteobacteria bacterium | reverse complement strand
CCCGAACTGCACCCTACGGTGCAGTTCTTCGCCTACATGGCCTAACTCGCTCCGCCTGTCGCTTACATACCCAAGACCACCCTTGCCTCTCATTCAATGATGACGAGCAGCAGGCGGGTGTGATGGCTTGAAGCTATATCGCGAAGCGGCAAAGAAGAGCGCACCGCGAGGCCTTCGGTCGCACTGCATGGTTTTTTCCAAGCAGTGCGATGCCGAGGACTGTCTGAGCCGAGCACTCAAGATTTAAACATTCTGCCTTGAGTGCTCGGCGAGTTCCGCAGGCAAGAAGGCCGAGTCGGCGGATGGAGTCAATCGAAATCCTAGATTCAAGCCATCACACCCGCCTGCTGCTCGTCGCCTAAAAGGTATTTCGTAAAATTGGAGCCGGCTGAAAAGACGAAAGAGCTTGCAATCTTTTAATGTTGACGTCTTTTGCTTTCGCATGTTATCCAAAACACCTTTAAAAGGAGCTAATCATGATTGACATGGAAAAGCTTGTATCTCTTTGCAAACGCAGGGGATTTATATTTCAAAACAGCGAAATTTACGGCGGCATTAACGGCTTCTGGGATTATGGCCCGATAGGCGCCGAACTTAAAAGAAGAATCCGCGATTCGTGGTGGAAAAATATGGTTCAGGAGCGCGAGAACGTTGTCGGCATTGATACAGCCATCATAGCTCATCCGCAAACGTGGGTGGCATCCGGCCATGTGGCAAGTTTCAGCGATCCGATGGTCGACTGCAAAAAATGCAAGAAACGCTACCGCGCTGACGATGTTCCGGAAAGCAAAAAACATCCAAAAGGCAAATGTCCTGAATGCGGAGGCGAGCTGACGGAAGCCAGGGCATTTAACCTGATGTTTCAAACTCACGTCGGCGCTACCTCCGACTCGGCGTCGCTTGCATATTTAAGGCCCGAAACCTGCCAGTCGATATTCACGCAGTTTAAAAATGTTTATACCGTAAGCAGGCAAAAGATCCCCTTCGGCATAGCGCAAATCGGCAAGGCCTTCCGGAACGAAATTACGCCGCGCAATTTTATTTTCCGCTCCCGTGAATTCGAGCAGATGGAAATGGAATTTTTCTGCCGCGAAAAAGAATCGGAAAAATGGTTTGAGTTCTGGGTGAACGAAAGGCAGAACTGGTTTTATGGCCTTGGCATCAGCAAAGACCGCCTGCGCTTGCGTCCGCACCGTAAAGATGAGCTTGCGCACTATGCTTCATCATGCACCGATGTTGAATTTGAAATGCCTTTTGGATGGTCCGAAATGGAAGGAATAGCCAATAGAGGCAATTATGATCTTACGCAGCATGTGAAGGTAAGCGGCAAGGACTTAAGCTGGTTCGATGAAGCGGCAAAAGAGCGTTTTCTCCCGTCTGTTATCGAAACATCCGTAGGAGTCGATAGAACGCTTCTTGCGGTTCTTGTCGATGCGTATCATGAGGAGCAGGTTAAAGATGAAACAAGGGTTGTAATGCGATTTGCACCGTCAATTGCTCCGTATCAGGTGGCGGTGTTTCCGCTTTCGGATAAGCTTGAAGAACCCTCGCATAAGCTGGAGCGCGATTTGAGAAAGCATTTCGTATCCGATTTTGACGATGTAAGTTCTATCGGCAAACGCTACCGCAGGCACGATGAAATCGGGACTCCGTTCTGCGTGACATACGATTTTCAGTCCGAGGAAGATCACGCTGTGACAATTCGCGACCGTGATACAATGAAGCAGGATAGAGTGGCGGTGGATAAGGTAACGGAGTATTTAAAGGAGAAATTCGTATGACCAAAAAATATTTATACACTTTCGGGCCCGGCAAATCCGACGGGAACTCCAAAATGAAAGACCTTTTAGGTGGCAAGGGCGCAAATTTAGCGGAGATGGCGAATCTCGGGATTCCGGTTCCTCCGGGTTTCACGATTTCAACCGAAGTCTGCGCGATTTACTCTGAAAATAATCAGGAGCTGCCGGCATGGCTGAATAAAGATGCAAAAGAAGGCATTGGTTTTATCGAAAAGAAGATGGGGGCAAAGTTCGGAGATTTCAAGAATCCTCTTCTGGTATCGGTCAGAAGCGGCGCCCGCGTCAGCATGCCGGGGATGATGGATACGATTTTAAATTTGGGGCTGAATGAAGAAACGCTTAAAGGGCTCATCGAGCGAACCGGCAATGAGCGCTTTGCATACGATGCTTATCGACGTTTCATTCAGATGTATTCCGATGTTGTGCTTGAAATCGACCGCGAGAATTTTGAGCATTTAATAGACAGCCTTAAAAAATCCAAAGCAGCCAAACTTGATACGGATTTAACCGCCGAAGACTGGAAAAATCTTTGCGTAAAATTCAAATCGCTTGTGGAAAATAAGCTGGGGCGTGTGTTTCCGGATGATCCATGGGAGCAGCTCAACGGCGCGATCGGAGCCGTTTTCCGCTCGTGGAACAACAAGCGCGCGATAGAATACCGCAGAATAAATAATATTCCCTCGCACTGGGGGACGGCGGTAAATGTTCAGGCGATGGTTTTCGGCAATATGGGGGACGATTGCGCCACTGGAGTTGCATTTACGCGCGATCCTTCGACCGGAGAGCGGCGCTTTTTCGGGGAATATCTTGTGAACGCGCAGGGCGAGGATGTGGTTGCCGGCATAAGGACTCCGCAGCCTATAAATATTTCGGGCAAAAAGAGCGAATCGGAAAAATCTCTGGAAGAGATAATGCCGAAAATCTATTCGGAACTCGAAAAAATATATCAGAAGCTTGAAAAGCATTATCGCGATATGCAGGATATCGAATTCACTATCCAGCAGGGAAAACTCTGGATGCTCCAGACAAGAAACGGCAAGCGGACTGCCAATGCCGCGGTAAGAATTGCCACGGAAATGGTGAAAGAAGGGCTTATTTCAAAAGACGAAGCTCTTTTAAGAATCGAACCTCCGCAATTGGATCAGCTTCTCCATCCGACATTCGATCCAAAAGCGCCGAAAGAGGCGGTGGCAAGAGGTTTGCCGGCAAGCCCGGGTGCCGCGGTCGGCAGAATTGTTTTTTCCGCGGATCACGCTCTTGAATGGTCTGAAAAAGGCGAAAAAGTCGTTCTCGTCCGCATCGAAACAAGTCCGGACGATATCCACGGAATGAATGTTGCGGAAGGCATTTTAACGGCGCGCGGGGGAATGACAAGCCACGCGGCTGTCGTAGCCAGAGGCATGGGAAAATGCTGTGTTGCCGGCTGCGGGGAAATTCAGATAGATTATTCTAAAAAGGAATTTCGCGCGCGCGATAAGGTGACTTTCCGCGAAGGCGACTGGCTTTCTCTCAATGGCTCAACCGGCGAAGTGATAGCGGGCAGAATTGCAACCGTTCAACCTGAGCTTACCGGCGAATTCGGCATTTTAATGGAGTGGGTGGATGAAATTAGGCGGCTTAAAGTCCGCACCAACGCCGATACTCCGCGCGACGCTGAAGTCGCAAAAAAATTCGGCGCGGAAGGAATCGGCCTTTGCAGAACTGAACATATGTTTTTTGAGCCGGATAGAATCGGCGTGATGAGAGAGATGATTGTAGCCGATGATGTTGATGCCAGAAAAAAAGCGCTGAAAAAACTTCTTCCGTATCAAAAGGGAGATTTCAAAGGAATATTTAAAGTAATGAACGGCCTTCCCGTAACCGTCCGTTTGCTGGATCCTCCGCTGCATGAATTCTTGCCTCAAAAAGACAGCGAAATCAATGAGTTAGCCGCAACGATTGGGATAACGCCTGAAAAACTGCGCGAAAAAGTTTCTTCGCTGCATGAGTTCAATCCGATGCTTGGGCATAGAGGCTGCAGGCTGGGAGTTACATATCCTGAAATTTATGCAATGCAGACTCAAGCGGTGATGGAAGCGGTCTGCGAATTAAAGAGGGATGAAAACATTAATTCTCTGCCCGAAATTGAAATTCCGCTTGTAGGCCACGTTAATGAACTGAAGCTTTTGAAAGCGGTATGCGATAAAGTTGCCGAAGAAGTTATTTCGCGCACCGGCGTTAAAGTGGAATACAGGATCGGCACGATGATTGAGCTTGTGCGCGCGGCAGTGACAGCGGACGAAATCGCGCATTATGCGGATTTCTTTTCGTTTGGGACGAATGATCTTACTCAGACGACTTTCGGGCTTTCAAGGGACGACGCCGGAAAATTTTTAAAGGAATATGTTGAAAAGCATGTTCTTTCGGGCGATCCGTTTGTCACGATCGATCAGGGTGGAGTCGGAAAAATTATGCAGATAGCGATAGAAAAAGGCCGCATGACCAAGCCTGATTTGGAAATCGGCATTTGCGGAGAGCATGGCGGCGAAGCGCAGAGCGTGATTTTCTGCCACCAGATAGGTTTGAATTATGTAAGCTGTTCGCCGTATCGAGTGCCTATAGCACGTCTTGCGGCAGCGCAGGCGGTGCTGAAAGAAAAGGGCGTTTCAGGATCGGAGACGAGATGACCGATTGTCGAGGGATGACGAAGCAATCTAGTTGATAAAATGGATAAGCAATTTTATGTTTATATTATGGCTAATCATAGAAATACTGTAATTTATACTGGAGTAACTGGTGATTTAATGAAAAGAGTTTATGAACACAAAGAAAAGTTGGTAAAGGGCTTCACAGCCAGATATAATGTGAACAAATTAGTTCATTTTGAGATTTTTAGTGATCCACCGTCTGCTATCAGCAGGGAGAAACAGATTAAGGCTGGCTCGAGACAAGATAAAATTAAATTGATAGAAAAGATTAATAGCGGTTGGAAAGATTTATATCATGAACTGAAATAAACTGGATTGCTGCGCCGAAGCACTCAAAGGATTGAGTGCTCGGCTCGCAATGACATACAGTGAGGAATTTTTTACTATTCATGCTTTTTGTTTTATTTTCTTCATGCGCCAGCGAAGACATTTTTCCGTCCATAGGGACAAATCTTTCCAATCCGGTGAGCATAGCCATTGATTCCGCAGCCAATAGAGCGTACCTTGTTAATTCCAACAGCAAAGTTTTTTATGAAACCGGCTCGCTACAGATTCTTGATATCTCAACTCCCGCGGCGCCTGTGCTTTTGAATACCGTAGAAATGCCGAACTTTTCGGGGCAGGCCTATCTTTCCGGGGGCTATCTCTATCTTACGAACAGGCTTTCAAGCAACAATTCCGATACGAGCGACAGTCTTTTAAGAATAAATATCGATGAAGCGTCCGCTTCATTTTTAACGATCGATGCTTATGCCGCCAGCAGCAATCCGTTTGGCATTGCTTATGACGCCGTCTCCGCAAACCTCTATGTTGCAACTTTGGGAGATCAGCTTGATTATTATCCAATAGCATCGCCATCGCGTTCAAGCGTAGCGCTTGCTCCTTTGAATTTGTCGGATGGAACAGCCGTCACCGATGTCGATATCCGCGAAGTGGTTATTATCGGGCGGCAGGCTTTTGCCACAAGGCCCCGTGATGGCCTGCTTGTAATAGATTTGGATGAGAATAATGTCGATTATTATATTTCGGATATTTTTTCGCCGAGGGGGATTGCGACCGATGGCGTAAATTTATTTGTCGCGTCTGTCGATACCTCGACAACGGCATTAACTAATCATCTTTATGTCATAAATCCGGCCTCGCTTACGGCTCTTGCGGGAAATGCAACGGCGACTCGCATCGATAAAGATGATAGCGGTCTTGTCGTGGCGGATGTTAGCGTCGGAACGGATCTGCAGGAAGTTGCGGTATCGACAAATTATATTTTTGTTTCGAATATGGGAGCCGACAGCGTTTCGGTTATCAACCGTGCGGATTATTCCAAAGGATCGGATATAACGGTCGGCGACGAGCCTTTCGGCATGAATGTTT
The DNA here is from genome assembly GCA_016180865.1 of Deltaproteobacteria bacterium. Lineage (GTDB taxonomy): Bacteria > UBA10199 > UBA10199 > 1-14-0-20-49-13 > JACPAJ01. Next base: position 4,095 of record JACPAJ010000126.1, on the reverse strand, counting down.
ATCCCGCGGGAGCGGAGACGCATCTTTACGTAACAAATATCCAGTCCAATTCAGTTTCAATTATAGATATAGCGACGCTTGCAGTTGCGGCAACGTATTAGGCGAAAAACCCGCACAATTTTCTTTACAAGTTTCGCATAGTTAGGTAATATACAACAGATTATGCGCCTTAAGTCTTTGGAATTAATAGGGTTTAAATCCTTTGTCGATAGAACGGTCATTTCGTTTGATGCGGGGGCAACTGCGATTGTTGGACCCAATGGAAGCGGGAAGTCAAATGTTTGTGATTCCATCCGCTGGGTGATGGGAGAGCAGTCGGCAAAACACCTTCGCGGCAGCGAAATGAGCGATGTTATTTTCAACGGCAGCGATGCCCGGCCTGCGACAGGCATGGCTAGCGTATTTCTGACATTTGATAATTCCGACGGCCGCGCTCCGGCTGAATATGCAAGCTATTCGGAAATTACGATCGGCCGCCGCCTGTATCGCTCCGGCGAAAGCGAATATTACATCAATAAAGTTCCGTGCAGGCTGAAAGATATTATCGAATTTTTCCTGGGCACCGGCGTTGGCACAAAAGCCTATTCAATAGTGGAACAGGGGCAGGTTGAGAGGATTGTTTCGGCAAAGCCCGAAGAACGGCGGCAGCTTTTGGAAGAAGCCGCCGGAATTTCCAAGTTTAAAATGCACAGGGATTCCGCCTTGAGAAAAATTGAGGCGACAAAGCAGAATCTTGCAAGGCTTGCCGATATTATCGCCGAACTTGAACATCAGAAAAACTCTCTTTCAAGGCAGGCGCGCAAAGCCGAGCGCTATAAAGAATTTGCCGATGAGCTCAAAGGCTTGGAATTATCATTAAGCAGCCATCAGTATAGAAAACTGAGCGAAGATCTGGTTCTTTTAAGGGATAAACTTGCCAAATTGACCGAAGAAGAAGCCTCCAAAGGCGCGAGCATCGCAAATGAAGAGACTTTAATCGATTCAACCCGCATAGAGCTTACGGAGACCGAAAGAAAACTGAATTCGCTTCAGGAAAAGGTTTATGAGCATCAAAACCGGATGAAACTGAACGAAGCTGATATAGGTTTCAAAACGGATCAGCTGGCGTCCATCACGGCAAGATGCGAAGAGAGCGCAAAGGCAATAACCGAATTAAAAGCAAAAGCTTTGGAAATGGAAGCCGAGCTTAAGGAGCTGAACGAATCAAAGGTAAATACGGATATAGAGCTTGCGACTTTCGAAGAGGCGGTTTCGGCTATTCAGCAAAAAGCAACCGAATTGCAGAATAATTATAACAACGAAAATGCAGAGATCGAAAATCTGCGGCGGAAGGTGATGGAGGCAATTAAAATAATCTCGGAATCCAAGGCCCGCGCGGATCATCTGGAGAGGGCGGAGATCGATCTAGCCGGCAAAATAGCGAGAAACCAGTCCGAAATCGATGCCATCGACAAAAAAATCGCGGAAATTAATTCGGAAGCTTTGTCGGCCAGAACGGATCTTGACGGAATGAAAGGAACAAAGGAGAATCTGACGGTTGAGATGTCTTCGCTTACATCCGATACCGATAAAATCAAGGCGGAGCTTCTTCATAACGAAGCCGAAACTTCTTCATTAAGCCAGATGCTTTCGGTAAAAAAATCGAGGCTTGCTTCTCTTGCGGAACTCAGGGCGAATTTCGAAGGCTATAATGACGGCGTTCGGGCCGTTTTAAAAAGGCGCGTCGAATCGAGCGAGCAGAACGGGATATTAGGCACAATCAGCGAAATGATCGAGACGGAACCGCATTATGAAACTGCCGTCAGCGCAGCTTTGGGCGAAAAGCTTCAGTATGTCGTGGTGAAATCGCATCAGGAAGGGGTTGAAGCGATAGATTATTTGAAAACGCAGGCGGTTGGCAGGTCAACATTCATTCCGCTTGAAGTAAAATTATCGGAAGAGACGCCCGCTCCAACCGCTGAAGGCGTATTGGGGCCGATCTCAAATTACGTTAAATTTTCCGCCGATTACCAGCACGTCGGCAAATATCTTTTGAATGACATGATACTTGTCGAAGATCTGCACAAGGCGCTTAATATCTGGCAGATGAACGGCCACAATAAAACGCTTGTGACGCTCGACGGCGAAGTGATAAATCCGCATGGGGTTGTTACAGGCGGCTCTGCAAGCGATGGTTCAAAACAATTCCTGGAAAGAAAGCGTGAAATGGCAGAGCTTGCGACGGAAGTGGCAAGGCTTTCGCAGGAAGTCGGAACGCGCAACGCTCTTTTGACCGATTTGCGTAACCGAGTTCAGGTTAATGAAGCAAGAATCAATCAGCTTAAAACCACCGAGCACTCTCAGGAAGTTGAGTTTGTTCACAAGGAGCGCGATATATTAGGCCTGAGCCAGGATTTGGATAAATGGCAGAAGGATAGAGACAGGCTGACTATCGATACGGCAACAATTTCCGCAGATCGTGAATCAGGGATAAAAGAACGTTCAACCCTTACGGAAAAAGTTAAAGAATCTTCGCTGCGGCAGCAAACGGCCGAAACGGAAATAAGCCGGCTTATGGCCGAAGCTGAGAAATTCAAGACGGAGATTTCGGCGGTTTCGGAAGAGCTTACAGCCAAAAAAGTCCAGCTGGCGTCTTCCATGGAGCAGAGCATGGGGCTGGAGAGGGAAATTAAGAGGCTTTCCGATTCCATTGCGGAGGTAAATTCCTCAATCGCTTCCAAAATGGCCGAAATAACCGACGGAAATAACGATATCGAGCAGACTAAAATAGCAATTTCAACGGCTAAAGAAGAGGCGGGACAGCTTGTTCAGGAAATTTCGTCTTTGGCGTCGGAACAAACAAAACTGAAACAGGATTATGATTCTTCTCTGGAAGGCCTTAAGACAAGAGAGCTTTCGTTCAGGGAATCCAGAAAAGCGTTTGAGGAGCTGAAGAGCGCTATTTATGAGCTGAAATTGAGAGAAACCAAGCAAAGCGAAAAGGTGTTTTACCTTGAAAGGGAAATTCAGGAAAGATATCATATCGACCTTGCTTCGCGGCACGAAGATTATAAAATAGATTTTGGCGCGGAAGATGAAAAGCAGAAGCTGGAAAAAATTACGGCTTTCGTCGCCGAGCTGAAGGAGAAAGTGGAAAAAATCGGCGCGGTCAATGCGGATGCGATCGGCGAATACGAAAGTATCCGGCAGCGGTATGAATTTTTGACGAAGCAGGTCCATGATCTGCAGATTTCGCTTGAAACCCTCAATAAGGCGATCATCAGGATCAATAGAACTAGCAAAGAGAGATTCGCGGAGACCTTCAACGCCGTTAACGAAAGATTTAAAACGCTCTTTCCGAGGCTTTTCCACGGCGGCGGAAGAGCGGAGCTTATTTTAGTCGATCAGGAAAATGTCCTTGAAAGCGGCATTGAAATCATAGCCCAGCCTCCTGGGAAAAAGCTGCAGAGCGTCGGGCTTCTTTCGGGCGGCGAAAAAGCTCTTGTGGCGATAACGTTTATATTTTCCATATTCCTCATCAAGCCGAGTCCGTTCTGCCTATTGGATGAAGTCGATGCGCCGCTTGACGATGCCAATATCGACCGCTTCAACCAGCTTGTGAAAGAGATGGCCAAGCTTTCCCAGTTTATCATGATAACCCACAACCGCCGTTCGATGGAGCTTGCCGATACGCTTTACGGCGTGACGATGGAAGAGGCGGGGATATCAAAGATTGTGTCGGTCAAGCTCGAACATGCGGGCGATAATAAGAATAACAATTTAGAAAAAGCTGCTTAGGTTACCTAGTATGGATGTTTCTAATATAAAAAGCGGCGCTGAAATTAAAAAAGGCGAGATTTCTATCATTAGAAAATTAGGAGAAGGGTACGGCGGCGTTGTCTATTTAGCTCATGATGAAATACGAAATCAAAATGTTGCCATTAAATTTCTCAAGAAAACGGAAAAAAACCATGAATTATGGATAAAACGGTTCAAGAGGGAATATAAAAAACAGCTTATCGGGAAGGAATTTTCAAATATAGCCGAAATTTATCAATTCGGCCGGTTCCATGGCTCCTTATATTTTACCAGTGAATATGTTTCAGATGCGAATTT
>JACPAJ010000125.1 GCA_016180865.1 Deltaproteobacteria bacterium | reverse complement strand
TCTGTAAATCTTTTATTGATAATAGTTATATTTTTTTTCGTTTTCTAAAAAAATACTTTTATATTTTAGCGTATATTTATCAGAAAGTATTCGCATCGCTTCGCGGAAAAAATTTTCGAAAACTAAATTTTTAAATAACATGTTTGCGGCGTTATCTTGTGAAATAAGCAACCCATAACAAGGCGTGCTGCTAGAAGCACAACCATTCGCAATCCAGCTCTCTGATGGCGCAATATGAACCGCCGCCCCATCGATCGCCCCATCGATAGTTATAAATGGGATATTTTTTTTGTAAGCATCGAGAGCATCGAGGCCCGTCTCGCCAGGTAATGGAAGCCAATCCGGAGCCGTAACTTCGCCTTTTATTGTGATTGGAGCATCCAAGTAGTGATATTGAATATTGCTGTTGAAAAATATTCGCCGGCCAGCAATGTCTGCCATTTTTTCATCTGTGCCGCAAAATGCGCGATATCCCAGCGCCTTTGGCAGCTCTTTTGTCGCACAAAAGAAAGCAAGCCTTAGATTGCATTTTAGTTCGTTTTTGACAGCTCCACTTAATTTGGTATCATACGGATATTTCACTTCACAACCATCTTTGCTGTAGTTTTCATAACCCCAACATTCATTGCATTTGCTGTTTAGCTCTTGGACCGTCGCCGCATACGCATGTGTGTGTGCAAATAAAACTAAAAAAAGAATGAAACAGAGATTCAAATAACAGCGATTCTTCATCATATTAATACCTCCACTGTAACCACCCCCTAGTAGTCTTATAACGCAAAAAAAGTGCCATAATATACGAACCGATACTATTTCAAAAAACAAGTAAAATCAAATAGATTTTATGGTTCGTCTCCGACGACCCTATCAACTTGACAAATAACGCCACTTCTTTGACCCATTCGAAGGGGTGTCCAAACCCCGCTTTAGTTTTGGAAACTGGCAAGGTTCACTGCAAAGCGCTTCGGGCATCACTGGAGAGTTTCAACATTCCTTTTTCAATGTACTTCTTCCATTTCGGCCCCTGCCTCATGGCCTCGTGAAACGCCCTTTTTAACTCGTATGGCTGTTCCTTCGCGCAGATCAATATTATCTGCTCGGCCTGTATGATATCCTTTGCAGACTTGGCCGACTCACTGACCGGCCTCTGTGAGCTGATAATAAGTTTGTGAACTGCGTACCTCGCCGGATGTGGAACGGTAACGGGGATCCCTCCCCTGACACCTATCAGCACTGAATCAACCGGCTTCTTAATCAGGAAATCCAAGAAACGCAAAGGAATCGCCGCTGCATCAACAATATTTTTTATCTTTATTATACCCCTTGGCTTGCCGCGAAGAGGAGTGACAATGTCTACCCTTATGCCGGATGGACCGACAAAGGAGCTTGGCAGATATCCAATGTTGAGTGGAATTGTGGAATAAGCCGTTACGGTGTTGTCACATGCAATATCGATATCCAGCGTTCTAAGCGAGCTCTTTTCGAACGTTGCCCCGAACATTCCGGAATATGCCTGAAAAGCATGAGAGCCGATTAACACGCCGCCCTTATATATAAGAAAATTTTCTGATAATACCGAGACTACCGATGATGCCAGATAGTCAAGACCGGGAATTCCGCCTCTTTTCAACATTGCGGAACGTTTTTGCTCGTCAATAAGGCGAAAAGCGTCCTAATTGCAATGTCGTTGGTTTCCATCGGTTATACGTTATAACTCAAATATTTATAAAGTCAGCGTATAACTAAAATTAGGAAGTTTTCTTCGCCATCTTCTCAATCTCCGGCATGTCATCAAGCTCTTCGGGGTAATCGCCGGTGAAGCAGGCGTCGCAGAACCATTCGCGGGGGGATGTTTTTTCGAACCAATATAAGGATTCCTGGGATAAATACGCAAGTGAATCGGCGCCGATAAATTCGCGGATTTCTTCAACGGACTTTGAGCTTGCGATAAGCTCTTCGCGCGTCGGGGTATCTATTCCGTAAAAACACGGCCATACGGTCGGAGGCGCTGAGATGCGCATATGCACCTCTTTGGCGCCGGAGTCTTTAAGCATTTTAACAATCTTCTGGCTTGTTGTGCCTCGAACGATTGAATCGTCAACGCAGACAACTCTCTTCCCTTCCAAAACTCCGCGGACGGGATTTAATTTTATTTTAACTCCAAAGTGCCTGATCTCTTTCTTGGGTTCGATAAATGTTCTGCCGACATAATGATTTCTAATCAGTCCCATTTGAAACGGGATGCCGGATTCTTCACTGTAGCCTATTGCCGCCGGCACGCCGGAATCAGGCACAGGCACGACAATATCCGCTTTCACAGGATGTTCGCGGGCAAGCGCTCTTCCAAAACCAGTTCTCATCACATACACATCGCGGCCGAAGACATTAGAATCCGGCCTTGCGAAATAGATATATTCAAAGATGCACTGCGCGCGTTTTTTTGCCGGCGTAAATGGCTTGATGTTGCGGACGGTCCCTTTTTCCAAAATAACTATTTCTCCGGGCTCGATTTCTCTTACAAGCTTCGCGCCAATCAGATCCAAGGCGCATGTTTCGGAAACGACAACATGCGTTTTCTGCCCGTTATGCTGCAATTCCCCTATAACAAGCGGCCTGAAGCCTTTTGGATCGCGCGCCGCGATAAGCCCGTCCTCATATAAGAAAACAAAAGAGTACGAGCCCTTGATTCTTTGAAGCGCCTTAATAAGCCTCTCTTCGAGAGGCGCAGCGCCGCCTTTTGCAAGAAGATGCATTACAACTTCGGAATCGACGGTCGCCTGAAATATTGAGCCCTCTTTTTCCAATTCCGACCTGAGTTTTTTATAATTCGTCAGATTTCCGTTATGGGCGACGGCAAGCCAGCCGTGCGCATATTTAATAACGAAGGGATAGGCGTTTTTCAGCGACGAGTCGCCGGAGGTCGAGTAGCGAACGTGCCCGATCGCTATATTGCCGGGGAGCTTTGTTAATACATCGCGCGTGAAAATATCGTTAATAAGCCCCATCTCGCGATATTGGTGAAAAGTTCCATCTTCGCTGGTTACAATTCCGCCCGACTCCTGCCCGCGATGCTGCATGGCATAGAGGCAGAGGTAAGCTAGATTAGAAGCTTCCGCGTGATTATATATTCCGACTATTCCGCACATAAGAAAAGTGATCAGCGATCAGTGGTCAGTGATTAGCAAACCACCGATCCATAAGTTATATATTTCATCCAATCCGATATCAATCAAATCATTTATTTTTAAATTCCTGCCGCCGGATGTGCCAATCACGCTTGCCGGACAGCCAAAAGATTTTGCGATCGTTAAGAGCAGATCGGCGTCCTTTGGTGAACAGCTCACAATAATCCGTGCGGCCGCTTCGCCGAAGAGAAGCGCGTCATGGCGCAGATTCGCATTAATTTCAACTGCCGCGCCAATAACTGGATTCCTGCCTTCGCGCAAACAACATTCGGCCAAGGCAACGGCCAAACCGCCAACGCTCACATCATGAGCCGATTTTATAATCCCTCTTGCAATGCCGGTTAATGTAACTTTATGCAAGCTTTTTTCCCGCGCGAAATCAAGAACGGGAGGCGTACCCGCAACTTTATTATGAATCACTTTCAGATATTCGCTGCCACCGAGCTCATCCGTATTTTCTCCCAAAAGAATAATGGCATCGCCTTCGCCCTTAAAGAATTGAGTTGCGTGTTTCGTTACATCCTCCAGAACACCGACCATCGCGCATACGGGCGTTGGATAAATCGCTTCTTTTCCCGTTTCATTATACAGGCTGACGTTTCCCGAAACTATCGGAGTTTCAAACTGGCGGCAGGCTTCGCTTAAGCCCAGACAGGCCTGCTCAAACTGCCACATAATCTCCGGCCTTTCCGGATTTCCAAAATTAAGGCAATCGGTGACGGCGCGCGGGGTAGCGCCGCTTGCAACAAGATTTCTGGCGTTTTCGGCAATTGCATGCGCCGCCCCCCAGTAAGGATCAAGGTAACACCAGCGCGAATTGCAATCCACAGTCAGCGCAATTCCCTTATTTGTCCCCTTAATTCTTAAAACCGCCGCATCGCTCCCGGGCAAAACAACCGTATCGGTGCCGATCATATGATCGTACTGGCGATAAATCCATGCTTTTGAAGCAATGTTGGGAGAGGAGATGAGTTTTTTGAATGCGCTATTGTAAATTGCACCCCCTCCCTCTCCCTCCCCCCTCGAGGGGGAGGGGTGGGGAGAGGGGGCAACCGGCACCTGCATGATCTTCTTCAAATCCAGCTTTTGCACCTTGTCCTGCCATGCGGGACGTTTGATCGGCCTTTCATAAACCGGCGCCGCGTGAACAAGCGGCGCAATCGGCAGATCAACAACAATTTCTCCGCCTTTTCTGACGCGCATATGGCCGTCGTTTGTGACGATGCCAACAACTTCCGCATCCAAATCCCACTTTTTTAGAATATCAAGCACTTCATTTTCCCGGCCCTTTTGAACAACCGCGAGCATCCTCTCCTGCGATTCGGAAAGCATGATTTCATACGGAGTCATCCCCTCCTCGCGCAGAGGAACTTTATCCAAATCCATTTCAATGCCGGTGCCGGCGCGCGAAGCCATTTCAAATGAAGATGAAGTAAGGCCAGCCGCCCCCATATCCTGAATTCCTACAATCGCTCCGGTCTTCATTGCTTCGAGGCATGCTTCCAGCAGGAGTTTTTCCGTAAATGGATCGCCAACTTGAACAGTTGGCCTTCGTTCCTCATTACCTCCGCCAAAAACATCACTCGCCATTGTAGCTCCGTGGATGCCGTCGCGGCCGGTTTTGCTGCCGATATAAATTACAGGATTGCCGATGCCTGATGCAAAGCCTTTAAAAATTTCTTCTTTCTTAACAATCCCCGCCGCAAATGCGTTAACCAGAATATTGCCGTTGTAACATTCGTCAAAATAAACCTCTCCGCCGACGGTCGGCACGCCGAAACAGTTTCCATAATGCGCAATTCCGGAAACAACGCCTTTTAACAGATGCGGAGTTTTCGGATGATCCGCCGCGCCGAAACGCAGCGAATTAAGATTCGCGATGGGCCTTGCCCCCATCGTAAAAACATCGCGGAGTATTCCACCGACTCCGGTTGCGGCTCCCTGAAACGGCTCGATAAATGACGGATGATTATGGGATTCCATTTTAAACGCAACGCACAGGCCGTCGCCGATATCTATAATTCCTGCGTTTTCGCCGGGGCCCTGCACGACAAATGCGCCCGTTGTTGGAAGTTTTTTTAGATGAATTTTGGAGCTTTTATATGAACTTTGCTCGCTCCACATTACGGAAAATATCCCAAGTTCGGTGATATTGGGCTCTTTGCGAGGCCCCGAAGGGGCCGTGGCGATCTCCTGTATTTAGGAGATTGCTTCGTCGCTATCGCTCCTCGCAATGACAAGCTATAACCGATTCAAAAAGCTTAAGCCCGTCATGCGCACCCAATATATCCTCGCTTACCCGCTCCGGATGGGGCATCATTCCAAGAACATTTCCGCGTTCATTGATTATGCCGGCAATATTTGCCATGGCTCCGTTGGGGTTTTCGCCATGATAGCGGAATACAATCTGCTTCTTTGCCTCAAGCCTCTTCAGCGTAACTTCATCGCAATAATAATTTCCGTCATTATGAGCAATCGGCACGGAAATAATTTCATCTTTTTTATATTTCTTCGTGAATGAAGTTTCGTTATTTTCAACCTTCAGCTGAACATGCTTGCATATGAAAGTAAGCGATGAATTCCGCATTAAAACTCCGGGCAAGAGGCCTGCTTCAGTTAAAACCTGAAAACCGTTGCAGATGCCCAAAACCAGCCCGCCGCCATTTGCAAATTGAACAACCGACTTCATAATCGGGGACTGCTTTGCAATGGCTCCGCAGCGAAGATAATCGCCGTAAGAAAAACCGCCGGGAATAATAACGCAATCGACGCCCTTTAAATCTTTGTCTTTATGCCAGAGATAAGCCGTTTCCTGTTTCAAAATATTATTTGGAACATGAAAGCAATCGCGGTCGCAATTTGAGCCGGGGAAGACAATGATGCCAAATTTCATAATTCAATTTTGTAACTTTCAATTACCGTATTCGCCAACAGCTTTTCGCACATCTCTTTGACCTTTTTTTCCGCTTCGGAACGCGCGATATCGCCCAATTTAAGCTCGATAAATTTCCCCACTCTCACATCAGCAACCTCATTAAACCCAAGCGTTTCAAGAGAATGTTTAACAGCTTTCCCCTGCGGATCAAGAACACCGGGTTTCAAAGTGATATATATCTTAGCATTCATAATGTTATGTCATTGCGAGCCGAGCACTCAATCCTTTGAGTGCTTCGGCGTGGCAATCTCCTTCAATACATCTTCAATCGTTGGAATACCCTTAAACCACTCGCGGCCGGTAATCTCGTTGCATGCCGCCTTATACAACTGCGAGACCAGATTTTTCAGTTCTTTCGGCAATGGTTCGGGTCCGCTCCTTACAAATTTTTTCCATTCCACGCCTTTAGTTCTTTTTGCTTCTTCAACTTCGTTATGCCACGGTGTGCCGCGATACTTTACACGCAAAATCTCTTTGCTGACAGGCGTTCCAGAATGCGTAAACCGGCACTCATCAAGCGTCCCGACCGTATCCAAGAGCATCATT
>JACPAJ010000124.1 GCA_016180865.1 Deltaproteobacteria bacterium | reverse complement strand
TTATTCAAGCGATCCCTTATGGAAGCCGTATTCACGGCCGGTGCCCGGCGATTATGACGGGGATCATCATTTAGACATAGCGTTGCAGACGCCCGACGGTCATTGGATAATAGACTATGGCGGGATCGAGCTGGGTAATGATATAGAAGGGATCACGATAAATGTGGCAAACAATGGAACAGCGATTATAAGTTTTGTCCCGCCGATCGAGTATTTTGATAAACTCGGCTCCTTCGACAAAGACGTAAAATATCTAACGGACGAGCAGCTAGCGCAGGCCCCCGGATGGGCGTGGTTGGGGGATGTTGTAAGATCTGAATTTTGGAACGATGGTATAGTTGTCAGAATACCTGACGGAATACAAAACGCTTCACAAATACTATTAGCTGATAATCTTGGTTATCCCGACTTTGAAGTTTATGACGGTTTTCCTGCAATTTTCGGAGATAATTCAATATTTTTAACAATGGCAAAGTTTTCCAATTATCTCGGCATAGGGTTAAAAGGAACTAATGGTGAATGGAAAATAATATTTGATAATGACACTGCTTGGGGAAAATTTGGAGATCCATTAATTATTGAACCATCTCCCAATGAATCTTTTGGCGATATTCTTTGTCGTCCTATACCAGCGGATTACGATGGCGATGGCAAAGACGACCGCGCTGTTCAGTGCGGAACAAGTTGGAAAATTGTTTATTCGTCAAGCAATCAGGTCAGAGAAATTGAATTAGATCAAGCGTTAGATCCCTTGCCTGCTTACGTCTATGCCGGTGGCATCAAATATCAAGATCAAGTTGATCTTTACAACTATTATAAAACTGAACTTGGAGGAACCAAAGAGAGCACCATCTTCGATGCTCTACCACCCGTCGGCCCTTATTTTGCCCAATGCGTAAAATATTGGGCGCCTAATGCAAGTTATTGCTGGGATAAATGACACCGCTTGAGCGGTGTCATCCTGAACGAGGCCGCCAGTTGGCGGACGAGTGAAGGATCTCCCGAACATAGTGAGCAGGAGATTCTTCGCTTGCGCTCAGAATGACATATTCAATTCATTTTTATTTACCGTTTCGCAAAACGATAAAAAAATTGCCATTATACGAAAAAGTGGTATATTCTCACCCGTCGCTGGTTTTTAACTGCTTGAATTTATTGAGTTTTGCTTTGGCATGGTACTTGCTTATTCGAGCATGGGGGGCTATATGAAATATAAAAATCTTGTTTTAGCGGTTATATCATTGGGGCTATTTGTTCCTAAGATCACTTTTGCGTTTGATTCGGAAAAGGATTGCAAAAAAACGCTCAATTATAATGTTAATGGCCCACTTCAGAATATTTTGAATAACTATACAGACACGACGAAATACGCGAAACAACAATCAGATGGAACATATACATTATGTTTCAATTCGACAACGCCATATTGTGATCCAACAAAAGGGCAGTGTGGTCCCTATTTCATCACCTCCAAACTCGACTCCAACAACAACCCAATCCCCCTCCTCATCTACGGCCTCAATTTAAGCACAACGAGCGACAAAACCCTCCTCACCCTCTCCGGCTCTAACATCACGCTTGACCATGCAATCCTCACCGGCATCGGCACCGGCACTGGTATAAAAATCGACGCGAAAGATATTATAATAAACACCGCCACGATCAGTAAATTTGCCACGAGCGTTGAAACAACGAACAATTCAGAAAATGCAATGATCAAGAACGTTACTATTTCGGATGGCGGAATAATCTTTGCCGGCATCGGGCACAAGATTGAAAGCTCCACTCTCACCGGCACCCCGCCTGCGACGGGGCAAGCAGGCATAGGCACTGCAATGCAAGTAACCGGCCAAAACATGGCAATCAGCGGCAGCAAATTCAGCGGATTTTCTAATCCCATTTCAATCGCAGACGGCGCAGATGCAAATATGTTGGGAAATAGTTTTGAGGCGGATATTGCCTCTGCTAATTCTATAAATGAATACGTTAAAAATCTGATAAAATTTGAAGGAGCCGCTGGCAGTTATTTAGATATCGCATGGATTGGAAAGCACATAAGCGAGGCAGATGCCAATTATGCAGACCGAATTGCAGGGAAAGTGGATTTCATTTGTTCGAACGAGATTCCCGCCTGCGCGGGAATGACAGAATGCGCTGGCACTGTTGAAATGCTTGTTTTGGAGATAACAGAAAAGCACGATGTCGTTGCCTATAAGCAAATAGCGGCAGAACTCTTAACCGGAGATAAAGCAATCGGCCTGAAGACAAAAGACGATCCGGCTGATAAACCGTCCAAACAAATCTATCCAAAACAAGCGAATGCTGAAACAGGCGAGATTACATATGCGGGCGACTGCCATTTTGACTTTAAAGGTATTAATATTTCGTTAAAACAAGTCATCGGCTTCACCTTCACAAACGCAAATAAACAAACAGTCCAATTCCTTCCCCCGCAAGCGCTTGTCAGTGACATGCCGGATGTTATAATTACCGCTATGCCAGGTGCGACGATTCCTACAACCATCAGCGGCGCAGATGGCGCGACAGTTGAGGACTCAACGATCTTTGTGACCGGCTATACCGCTGAGTTGCCAGACACCGGCGCTGCAAACGCCGATACCGCGTCTCAAGACCAAAAAGAGCCGCTGATTGAATGGACGAATTTAGGTGATGGTCCAAAGGCTAAAACAGACGATGCCACGGATTCCGATGGCGACGGCGGACAGTTAAGTCAGCGGAGCGGATTCACAGATGGAAAAGTTCAAGCCAGTCAGGGCGCTGGCGGCGCGTGCGGAGCGAATATTGCTGCAGCAGCGCCAAGTGCCGGCGGGTTGGTCGCACAGATCATACTGTTATTTGGAAGTCTGCCGGTAGTAATTGAAAGAAGAAGGAAATAACCCGAGAGAAACTTTCATAGATGTCGGGGGGTCAGATCGATATCCCATCTAACATTTCTGAATATGCCCTTTTCTCTGCGTCACTCATTAAGTGTTTTTCGGCATTCCTCAATATTTTTATCGCCTCATCTTGTTTCCCCATATCCTTGTAAACTTTGGCCCATGTAATAAATATCCATGATTTATATAATGCCATGCTATCGTTGTTTTCCGTTATTTTCAGCGCCTTCTTCAGAAAATCCAATGCGCCTTCAAAATCACCTTTCTTTCGCTTAACGTCGCCCAGTTCCAAAAAAAGAGGGCATTGCTGGTTTTTCACCCACGAAGCCTCTGCCTTCTCGCTTTCTAGAAATGTCATTGTTAAGTTAAGACAAGCTTCCGCTTTTTTAATGCCGCCAATGTCATTATAACAACGCCCGATATTTAAACCAATTGTTGCCAAGGCAACCATGTCGCCCGCATGATAACCCAATGCAAGCGCGGATTGATACTCTTTAACCGCCTCTTCCATCTTTCCACTAGCGGCCAAGGCGCTGGCATATCCGTTGTAAAGACGAAGAAGCATGCGCCTTTGCTGTCTCTCTTTTGCCGCTTCAATTGCAGCTCTGTAAAAATTCTCTGCTTCGTCATATCTGGCGGTTATTCTGAATGCCTCTGCGATAGAATAATAGCGCTGAATATTCTTTTGTTTGAACCGCTCGAAGAATTTTATATCATCCATCAATATTTTTACTGCTATATCATATTTACCCTTTAATCGATACGCTTCTCCCAGTTCATTACCGGCCATGATAACGCTTTGATCATCAGCTGCCAAAGATTTCATTCCTGTTCTTACCCGCTCATAAATTTTTACAGCATCATTGTATTTTCCCCCTAAGAGCGCTGTTTTTGCCAAATAATTATTTATAACAAACTGCTCCGCCAATTTTGTGCGCCCGCATAACTCAACCCCCCTCCGAAATACTTTTGCCGCTTTTCCCAGTTTTCCTTGCTCCATCAAGGCAAGCCCAATCAACTTGCAGAAATTTACATCATCTAATAACTCCGTTTTATTGCTTCTCATGACAATAACATCATCATACCTGCCTGCGCACAACCAGCACTCGCCCAGCTCTAAAGACAACTCATATTGCCTCATCTTATCATTTTCAATCGACAATCTTTTTTCCAGCCGTTTTGCAGCCCGTTCGGCAAACCCATGCCTCCGCTCATATTTAACCAACCTCAGGACGGCCAAGTGCGCCTTTTTAATGTCTGAACAGCATGCAATATGCTTATTTATCTCGGCGCATCGCTGACAGTCCAAATCGTTGTGCTGCCGATGGTTAGACAAGAAATATTCGGCGATCCTCTCATGCCATTTTCTGACAACCGCTTCACCAAGCACGCTTAAGAGCGCATTTCTGGCAAATTCATCAATAATCTCACACGTCTTTTCAAAAACATCTCTTACAATGAAATGCCGCTGTTCCAAGGCAATAAGATTCGCGTAAAAATTCGGCGGTTTGCCCATCATTTCGAATACGGCCGATTCGGCAGCCTTGTCCTCCAGCACAGACAGACATTTCAGAATATGCATTTCCTCTTCTGAAAGGTTTTCCAAGGAATTTAGAAAAGAATTTACAAGCGCTTCCGGCACATCAATTGTTTTGAAATCTATCTTGATATTTCCAAACAGCTCCTCGCCCCATCGGCCGCTCTTATCCAACAAAAAACCTTGTTCAATAAGCTTGGAACAATAAGTTGTCACAAGCGCCGGGTTTCCCCTTGTATAATTCATAATCTCGCGGACGATATTCTCGATATGTTTACCTTCGGTTTTAACTATCGTTTCAATATATTCTGCAATTTCGCCTGATGAAAAGTTCCCCAAAGAAATTGCTGTTTGATCGCCTTGAATTGCCTCATCTGAAATTGTATTCGTATAAAGAAACCCTAAGCCTTGCAGGAAAACACCATCTTTGATCTGGTAAGTACAGGCATTTATAAGTGTTCGAACATCCGGCCTTGCTTTTGCGAAGTTTGATAAATCATCGATACAAATTATGGCTGGTTCCGTCATGGTTCCGGACAAAGAGGCCAGATTGGCGATCTCCTGCACGCTTTCATCGACAGGGAGCTTGGAGTTTACATATACTACCTTGCACCCGGAAAGCAATGCGTAATACCTGACGTCTTTTAGCAAGCGCGATTTGCCGACACCGGCTTCTCCTGTGATGCAAGCAACAAACGACTTTTGCCCCTGCACAAGGCCGTCAACAAGCGTATGGACAAGGCGGCGTTCCTTATCTCTGCCTACGAGACGTCCCTCAATTGGCAGGTAGGCTGTCATGGTTTCAGCAGTTTCGATATTATATTTATTCTTTGACAAAAAGACGATATCTCGAAGAACCTCCGATGCCGTTTGATACCTATCTGCGGGGTTTTTGCTAAGCAACTTGCCAATAATAATATCAAGGTGGGATGGGATATTCGGTCTGACCTTCGATGGCGGCGGAACATTTAATTTAAGGTGTTTTTCTTTTGCCTCTTCGAAAGACATCGAAATAAAAGGGTTGCCTCCGGTTAAAATGCTATAGAATAAAACTCCGACCGAATACAAATCCGCCCTGCCATCCGGCATCTGGTGCATGATCATTTCAGGAGCCATAAAGCTCAGCGACCCTATGGCCTTTTCTGCGGGCTGCAGCGCCGCGATGCCAAAAT
>JACPAJ010000123.1 GCA_016180865.1 Deltaproteobacteria bacterium | reverse complement strand
ATTTTTGAGAGCGGATTCTATCCGTATCTTGTGAAAGTGGGGAGCCTTTTTTTCTCTACTCATCCCTTTCATGTTATCAGGCTATAGTATTCAAGTATTTATATTTATACTTTCGCCATCACATCACATGTTAATACTTGAATACTATAGCCTGACCCCCAATCCTAATCCCCAATCTTCCTGACCCCCAATCGACGCAGATGGGCATTTTTCACCACCCCCCTTCTAGCAACTTTAGTATCTCGGTCTGCCGATAATACATATAGATGCAAATACGGAGGCGCCAAAATGGTCGATTATCTTAAGAAAACACTTGAAACTATTCAGAAAAATAAAGCGGAGGGGATTAATTGCGGAGGGGATGTTGTTGGATTTTCTGTTCCCAATGTTGGAGAGGTGACCGCTAGAGATACTGACTTTGAAACCGGATTTGATAAGTTAGAGATAATGCCAAAAGGCGGGGAGGTTATCAGCTATGAACGCAAAAATTATCCCGCCCAATTCAAAAGTTTGGATGATTACTTTGGAAAAGAATGTTCCGGAGGCAGGGAAGTAGTTGTGCCAAGCGGCCTTGGGAAAAAACGCGAGAGAAAAGTGCAGCCGCTTACTACATTAGATCCTGAAGCGGCCAAGGCTCAGGATGTGCGCGACGCGTACCGTAAAGAGCAATTGCCGGAACAGGCTCAATACAATAAACTGTTGGATCAAGTTAGAGCGATTAATCAGCTTAGCTGTAATGGCAAAGATGCGTGCGATGTTCTTGCAGCGAAGATGCAGAGAGAAGTAATAAAACCGCTCGGAGAATTGCAGACGGCGATTGAAGCGCAGCTTCTTAAATCCATATCCGAAGATGCCAATGGATTTACTGCTCAGGATAAGGAAAATTTAAAAGTTTATGGCGAGCTTTCTTCTGATATTCAAAGTCGGTTAATACAACTGGAAGAATGGAAACGCCTTCTGGAAGCCGGTTCAAGAGCAAGCCTTTTCAGTGATTGAGTCGATTAGTATTTCAGCAACATCATTTAAATGGGGGGAACGACCGGCTCTAAGACTCGCCGTTTCCCCCCAAACCCCTCTCGCTCGGACTGGCTAAGCCAGATCCTCGCTCGCTAATAACTCTACGATGTCATATACATGGATATCTGTGGTTTGTTTTTCGCGTGCGGCATCGCCGATCATAGTGAGGCAGAAAGGGCAGGCGGTAGCGTAAGTTTTGGCTCCGGTCTTTTGCAAATCTTCAAGACGCTTATGATTAATGCGCGTGCCGAGTTTTTCTTCCATCCACATTCGCCCTCCGCCGGCGCCGCAGCATCGGCCGGTATCGCGCGCTTCTGCCGCTTCCGCCAGCTTATAACCGGCTGCTTTCAATATCTCGCGCGGCGCATCGTAAATTTTATTATGCCGGCCTAGGTAGCAGGAGTCGTGGTAGGCGATGTCATTGCGAGGAGCATCAGCGACGAAGCAATCCCCTGCGTTCACTGGATTGCTTCGCTTAGCTCGCAATGACAGTCGATCGGTTTTAATCAAATCCAGCAGAAACTCCGTATGATGCCAGACTTCAAAATTTCCGCCGAACTGAGGGAATTCATTTTTAATCGTATTAAAACAGTGGGGGCAGGTTGTTAAAATCTTTTTAACGCCGTACTTATTAAATGTGGCGATGTTTTCTTTGGCAAGCATCTGGAAAAGATATTCGTTTCCGATTCTTCGGGCGGAATCCCCGTTGCATTTTTCTTCAATCCCCAAAATTCCGAACGAAACGCCGACCTTTTGCAATAATTTTACAAACGCTTTTGTTATTTTCTTTGCCCGCTCGTCAAAAGATCCGGCACAGCCGACAAAATAGAGGTATTCGACATTTTTATCTTCAGCCAAGGTCTTTATGCCAAGCCCTTTGGCCCAATCCGCGCGCGTAGAATGGCCGATTCCCCACGGGTTTGAGTTTGTTTCGATATTTTTGAGCGTGGTTTGAGCTTCCGGAGCCAAAGCTCCTTCCATAAGCACGGCATGGCGGCGCATATCGACAATTTTATCTATATATTCGATAAATACAGGACATGCTTCTTCACATGCCTTGCAGGTTGTGCATGCCCAGACCGTTTCTGGATTGATAATATTGGGCAAAAGAATCGGCAAATCGGTTGAAACTTCTTTGCCATCGGAACGGCTTTTTCCGGAAGCCGGCAGCGTCCACGAAAAGTTAAATTTTGGCGCCGAATCGTAAAGATGATTTCTTAGGTCGATTGAAAGCTGCTTTGGCGACAGCGGTTTGCCGGTAGCATCTGCCGGGCATTGGGCCGTGCACCTGCCGCATTCGGTGCAGGTATATAAATCAAGACGCTGTTTCCAGTTGAAATCGTTTATTTTCCCGGCTCCAAAACTTGCTGCCTTTTCATCTTCCAAATCGAGCTCGGCAAGGGCGCCGCCGGGCTCCATTTTCTGCAGAAAAACATTCGGAAGGCTTGTAATGATGTGAAAATGCTTTCCATAGGGAAGCCAGTTCAAAAATCCAAGGATAAGAAGAATGTGCGCAAAATACGAAAAGTTGTACGCGTAATTGAATTCCATCGCAAAATCCGTCAGCATCAGCATGAGTATTGTAAGGAGGATAATATTTCCCTCCGGCGACAGGGTCAGCCTTTTTGTTTTTAGAAAAATTCTTCGGAATAACATGCCGGAACAGCCGATGATAACAAGAACCTGAAAGAAGTTTTTAAACAGCTGATAGGCATGGCCCAAGGTTGAAGAAAGAAAGGCGCTGCCAAAATCGGCGTTAAAACCCTGCCCAAAGAGAATAACTGAGCGCAAACCGACGGTGCAGAAACCCCAGAATATAAAGGCGTGCATGATGCCGCTTGCACGCCCGTGAAGAAAGAATCTCTTCTGCCCTACTGCGTACACAAGAACTTTCCAGAATCTGGCTAAAAGTTTATCGGTTCTATGCGCCGAAGCCTTTGTTTTAAGTAAAATAAATCGATTATAGGCAGAGAACAAAAAGCCCGCTAGAGCGATTCCAAGAATTATAGCCGTAGCATTTGGAAACATATTTCACCTTTATTGTGCGGGAGCCGCAGGTGCGGGGCTTTCTGCCCTAGGATAAGTTATATTTATTTGGGGAGCTTTTTCCGCTCCTTCAACCGCTTTGAAATAATCGCGTTCGGCGGGGAAACTGAAAAAGCCGATCATAAAATTCGTAGGGAACTTTTTGGCGAAAGTATTATACCCCTGAACCGTTTCGTTATAGCGCATTCTTTCGACTGCAACTCTGTTTTCGGTGCCGGCAAGCTCGTCCTGAAGCGCCATAAAATTCTGGTTGGCTTTTAGATCGGGATATTTTTCGACGACCGCCATTAAATTAAGCAAAGCGCCGCGGACCACTTCATCGGCCTTCATTTTATCGGCAATCGTGCCGCCTTGCAGCGTTTTGCCCCAAAGAGCTCTTGCTTCGGCTACTTTGATAAAAACCTCCTGCTCGTGAATTGCATAAGCCTGCACGATGTTCACGAGGTTTGGTATAAGGTCGTTTCTCCTCTGCATCACGTTTTCAACCTGACCCCACGATTTGTCGACCTCCTGCCCCAGTGAAATGAGGTTATTGTATTTTCCAACGCCCCATTTGGCGAGGCCGGCTCCAACGATCCCCAGCACTCCAACAACAATGAGGATGATCACCAGTATTCTTTTCATAGTCTCTCCTATTCTGATGGGGGGAACGACCGGCTCGGCAATCCTCGCCGTTTCCCCCCAATCCCCTCAAGCTCACACTGGCAAAGCCAGATGCTCGCTTGCTGTTTTATTTTATACAAATCAAAATTTATCTGCGAACTTAACTACAGCGTCCAATGAAGTCAAGTATTGTTCAAATTTTTCCAAAACCTCGCTTTCTCTCCAAATTCTTCCGCCCTCGCGGACTTCTATAATTTCTAAAAAGATATTTGGATTAAAATTTATCAGTTTGGATAATTGTGCCAAAAGCTCTTTTTTAAGTTCTTTCGGCTTTGCGCCTGCAAGCCTCAAAATTCCTCTAAACAGCGCAAAAAATGACGACGAAGATTCCAAAATGAGGCGTTGAAGATCTTTCGGTTTGCCGGCCAAAAGGGCAATCCGCGGGTGAAGGCCTAATAGCTTGCTTCGGAGCTCATGTTCGCACTGGTGCCGCAAATTTTTGCCGTCGATTTTTATGTCGAGAAACGGATCCAGCCCGTAGAGAATTTTTCTGCGCTCGATAATATCAAAAAATTCTATCGGAAACACATCCGCCGCATCTTTTATAATCTGCACGGTAAATATCATGGGGAGAGGGTGGCCGCCTTTGGACCATTTTTTTATTGCTTTATTTGATTTGGCAAGCTCATTCGGAGATATCTCCTTCAGCACGACAATCATATTGTAATCCGAGATCCCTTTGTGAAATTCGCCGTCGGCGGCTGAGCCATATAAAATGACCGATTCCAGATTGTCATTATAGATTGATTGAAGCTGTTTTGTTAATTCCTGTGGATTCATATAATTAACACCTTTCTATGTTACCATCTTCCTGTGGCGCCGCCGCCGCCGGATAAGCCTCCGCTGAAGCCCCCAAAGCTGCCGCCGGAGCCGCCAAAGGAGCTTCCGAATCCGCCTCTAAAAAAACCGCTTCTGCCGCCGCCGAAATTTGAAAAAAAGAGCAGCGCAAGCCAAGGATGGCGTATGAAAAAGAGGATGACAAAAAATAAAAATATTAACTTGGCGATTTTGCCGAAGAAGCTTTCTTTTTTGGCGGAATCGATTTTCACATGATAAAGTTCGGCGTTGCTGATTGAACCGGCCGCGGCGGGATCGAATTCCACGCCGCTCCTTTTTGAAATTATTGAAATGATCTCAACCACGCCGTTGAGGACCCCAAGCGGAAAATTTCCGGCGGCAAAGTGGGGGACAACAGTTTCGCGGATGATTCGGCCGGCAAGAGCATCATTAATGTAAGGCTCAAGCCCATAGCCGACCTCTATCCGCATCTGGCGCTCTGAGGGCGCCACCAGAAGAAGAAGGCCGTTATCTTCATTTTTCTTGCCGATTCCCCATTTCTCAAAAAGTTTTACCGCATAATTTTCGATGGGTTCGCCATCGAGCGAAGGTATAGTAACAACTGCAATTTCATTGCCGGTTGCATTGTTAAATTGCGTAATAATATTAGCAAGTTGCGTACGCGCAGGCGGGTCGATTATTCCGGCGAAGTCGTTTATAAAGCCGGTCGGTTCCGGATAGTTCGCGGCCGCGCTTATACAAGGAACGGTTATAAGGATAACGCCTAGCAGGACTTTTTTTAAAACTTGCATTGCCGATGTCTATTAGCATACTTTTCATCGGTTGTGCAAGCAGCAGATTGGATTGGTTCTTTGACATAGTACCTTTTCTACGACTTAAATAGAGGGCGGCATGTAGTGGCAGCATGTTCTCCGCTCACCAACTGTTTTTATCGCTTAGACTCGGCGACCCGCTATGGGACCAGCGTGGCGCGAACCTTCTCTCGGAGATCGCCCAACAACGGCTAAGCTTTGCAAAAAGGCGTTTATCAAACTCTGTATCAAATAGGACTTGCCTTCTTGCAAAGCCTAAGCCGTTGTTAGGGGCTCACATAGAGA
>JACPAJ010000056.1 GCA_016180865.1 Deltaproteobacteria bacterium | reverse complement strand
CCGCAAGGCCCAGGTGGCGGCGTTGGCGATCCGATGACAATGCCATCTGATGAGGGCACAAGAGGAGCATTTCCACTAAGGCATTCCAACACCGCAAGTGGGGGAGGCCGTTCAATTGCAGCTGTACCATGCGGAATGATAAATATTTCGAAAACCGGCGGTGCGGTTGGAAAATGGAGTTCTGAGATAAAAAATGTTTGGTCCACGGCTTATGATGCAAGCTATCATCTAACAAGAGCTGAAAACATGCTTAATAAGGCTGAGAAGTTAGAAAAATCAGGGGATTCGATAGACCATGCTGTTGCGAAGCAACTTAAAGAGAAAGCTAAGGTCGAATTGGGGAAATTCGGCGATGCCGCTAAGCAAAACGAACAAGCCGTCAATGCTGCGATACGCGCAAACGCAAGTGCGGATGATATACATAACGCTCAAGATAGTGGGCAGGAGGCTGGAGAGAAGGATGCAAATGATGCAAATGATGCCGGGCAGGCAAACGGAAATCCTGATCAACCGCCCGAGACTAACCATGAAGCGGCTACTCCCAGATGGGACGATGATAGTAACAGCGGCGGCGGAGCCGGAAACTGCGGAGAAGCGTGGGAGCAATGCGTCGGCGGCAATGAAGGTGGAGGCGGCAGTGATAACGACTGTGAAGGAAAATTTTCAAATACACTGTTAGGCAAGAAGAATGACAATTCCCCAATACTTCCGTCAGATGACGCAACAAGCGTTGGAATATGCGGAGAAAATGGCGGAGGCGGAATAGATGCGAAATTTCTTTTCAACAGCACAGGCCTTGGCACCTATGACCCAAGTCCCTTGGATGGCCCCGGCTCCGAACCGACAGGAGGCGGCGACCCAACACCGGCGCCATATTCACCGTATTCGCCAATAAAGGAGATGAAACAAATGCTTAAATAGTTAGGTGTAGAACCTATACCTTTGCAGTTACCCCAAAGACGTCCGGCGTTTAACCAGCGCCGGACGTTTACTTTTCTTCTATCAGCTCTGAAATACGGCAAACCAAATAGTGCGGGATCGAGATAAGCGGTATTTTTCTTTCATTATCGCTTGTGGGCAACTTTGCTATGTGGTTGCGGTCCAACTGCGGCTGGCCGTCATAAACTTTTATAAGATACGAAATTGACGGTTCAACAAGAGCTAGGCTGTTCAAAGATCTAATGTTCCCGCCTTTAGTTTTGACGTCTATGCCGGCACATGGCGATCTTAAGAAAAATTCGACTTCGGCCTTGTTTTCCGATTTCCAGTATAACAGATCATCGCGGGTCAAAAGACCGGCTATCAATTCGGCGCCGGCAAACGTTTCATAAAGAATGCCAGCGCTCCTTTCATCCAAAGCAGTTTTTAATACATCGCTGCCATTTATGAGATAATTCGCTATTCCACAGTCAAAGATCATATATTTTGAAAGATCATTTTCAGAATCGAATAGCCTTATCTTGTGGACAACTCGGGCGCCAACCGATTTTGCGACCAGTTGTTTTGCCTCACTGCGGCCGGCATGCTGGACTTGCAAATGACTGAACTTGAGCGTGTTCATGGAAAGGAACGCTATCTTCCTCAAGACATCTTCATATTCATACAGCTTCGATTTTTCGCCAAGCACCGTTTTGACGTTCTCCTCTATTGAAAATGCCAGATCTTTGATGATTTCAGGGAGCTCACCCCTTTTGGCCGGTTCAAGATATGCAGCAACGACCTTTGGCATTCCACCAACGCGAATATAGATATTTTGCAATTCAGAAAGTCTTTTATGATAAAAATCCGAGAATGATCCTTTTGTCAGAGAGATTTCTTCCAGATATTTGCATAATTTTTCATCTCCGGACGCATTTAGGAATTCTCTGAATGTTATGGGATAAAGGTCGAAATGTTTCTTGCGGCCGGTGGCGGCATTTTTTAGCCGGACATTTTCTAAATTCGAACCTGTAAAGACGAATTTGAGCTTATCTGAAAATTGCGCAAGCGTCTGTATAAATTCCAACGCCTGCGGATAGCGGTCTGCTTCATCAACAAATATTAGAGCGGGCCTCTGCAGGCCCTTCCCCCCTCCAAGTTCCGTTTCTATATTTTTTAAAAGATCTTCCCCTGTTTCGGACTTCCCCAAAAAATCCCTGCCAAGATAATCAATACCTTCTATCTTAAATGAACTGGGATATAAGAGATTAAGTTTGAGCTGTGGATGGTCGTTTAGCTGGTTTAGGGCGTTTAATATAAATGATGTCTTTCCAACCTGCCTTGCGCCCCTAACAATGAGCACCTGATCTTTTACACCAAGTAATGCATTGATAAAATTAGCTTTTTTATTAGGCCTCTCAATCCACATATATTTATCACCCCAATTTTAATATTACTTAATGACTATTATATGATAAAAGTAATATTAAAATCAACAGTTATTTTAACCAATGGTTCATGCGATGTCATCCCGATGACGAGGACTCCGGCGAATCCAACATGGCAGAAATGCTAGCCTGCGGAGAAGAACAGGGCAGCGGAAACATGTGAACCGCCGGACGTTTAGTTTTAATATTCGTAACATACTGAAAAATAAAGATAAATCATACATTTGCTCCGTGACGGGTGGTTCAGCTCGAAAATAATTAGCAACTTTAACATTCTACTTGACGATAATACCATATGGGGGTATACTGTATTTTGCATGATACAGGTATTGGGTATAAAAAGAGAGGTCGATATGGTTAATAAAGAAACGAAGGAAATGGCAATTTCGAGGCTTAAAAAAATTGAAGGCCAGGTTAGAGGCTTGCAGCATATGATCGACAGCGAAAAATATTGCATCGATATTATCAATCAAATCAATGCCGCAAGGCGGGCCCTTGATCAGGTCGGCCTGCTGGTAATGAAAAGGCATCTCGAAAGCTGCGTTGCCGATGCCATTAAAACAAAAGGCGGAGAGGAAAAAATTAAAGAGCTTGTTGAGTCGGTGGATAAGTTTATAAGGTGACGCCGAAGGCGTCATCCCCGCGAAAGCGGGGATCCAGAGTAAATAATTGGGATTCCTCCGCCTGAGGCGGACGGGAATGACAATAGCATGAATTTAACATATATAACAAAAAGACAGACTTCGTCATCCGCCTTTGGCGGGCTCCTCGCAATAACTATATCTTTATTTGCATCAACGGCCAGCGCACAAATACTCACCCTTGATAATGCAATCACCAAGGCCATTACGAACAACCCAAGCATTCAGTCGGCGCGCGAAATGACAAAGGCCGCAAAGGCGCGCGTGCCTCAGGCGATAACTCCTGAAAACCCTACCGCAACGGTTGAATTTGAAAAGACGCCGATCAATACGCTTAACGTTGACGAGGCAATGTCGATAAATTACGGCGTAAAACAGACAATTCCTTTTCCGAGCAAGCTTGTAAGCTCCGGAAAGGCCGCAAAAAATGAATATCATGCGGCATATCAAATGCAGAAGCAGATAGAGCTTAATATCACGAGCGAAATAAAAAAAATCTTCGCCGATATTATGCTTGTCGATAAAGAAATTGAGATTGAAAACAAAAATCGCGCACTCTTCTCGCGTTTCACAAAAGTGGCCGAAGTGAAATACTCGACCGGTCTTTCCACGTTTGACGAGCCGGTTAAAGCATCGATTGAAGCGGCCGATTTTGAAGCAAAAATCGCAATGCTTGAAGCTGAGCACGAATCGCTTTTGGCCAATTTGGAATATTTATTAAATGAAGAGATGCCTCGCGACACAAAATTTGAAGCGCCAAAAGAGCCTGAATTCAACCATACGCTTGAAGACCTGAAATCTCTTGCAGAAAAGAACCAGCCTGAGCTCATAGCCTCGCTTTTTGAAAAGAGCGCGGCAAAAAGCAGGCTGTCGCTCGCAAAGCAGCAGTATCTGCCCGACCTGATGGCGGAATTTTCATACAATCAGCAAAAAAATCTGCAGAACGCATGGACAGGAGCAGTCGGGGTCAGCGTGCCATTGTGGTTTTTGGGAAAGCAGGCGCCGGCCGTGCGCGAAGCCAGCGCAATGAAAAAAGCCTCCGAAAATAATTATCTGAACACAAAAAACCGCCTGAACTCTGCCGTTGCCGAAACATTTGAAAGAATCCGATCTTCGGGGAGAATTGTTGAGATCTATAAAACAACGATTTTGCCGAAATCACGCGCGGCCTTGAAATCCACAGAGTTAAGCTACAGTAGCGGCAAAAGGGATTTTATCGATCTTCTGGATGCCGCGCGCAAATGGCGCGAATATGAAATAGATTATTATCGGGCCCTTGCCGACAAGGAAAAGGCAATTGCCGAAATGGAAACGCTTGTGGGAAAAAGGCTATAAGTTTGTTGGTATGTTAGTATGTTGGTGTTTTGGTAAAAAGGAGTGATTATGAAATTAAAGCTTTTATTAATACCATTACTAGCGGCTGTCATCGCTGGCGGCGGAATTTACTACTGGCACCACTCTCATCATAACCAACATACCAACACACCAACACACCAACATACTAAACTATACCACTGCCCCATGCATCCGACATATACATCCGATAAGCCCGGTCAATGCCCGATTTGCGGGATGAATTTGGTGCCAATTGAAGAGGAAAAGCCGGATTCAGAGGCAGAAAAACAGAGTTCAGCAAATGAGCAGAAAACAGATGCGCATGCCGATAGAACCGATGTCACAATATCATTTGAACGCCAGCAGATGATCGGCGTAAAGACCGGCACCATAAAAAAAGCGCCCGCAATAAAAGAAATCCGCACGGTTGCAAGCGTATCATTCAACCCCGAACTTGCCGTCGCCCAAACGGAATATCTTGAAGCAAAGGAACTTGGGCAAGAATCGCTGATCTCGGCAGCTCACGACAGGCTTTTAGTCCTTGGCATGAATGATGGAGATATAAAAACTTTAAAAGAGGTGCAAAGAAGCCGTTTCCTGCCGGACAAAGATTCATGGATATATCCTGTGATTTACGAATATGAGCTTCCCTATGTTAAACAGGGGCAGACGGTTGATATTGAACTTCCGGGAAATAAATCTTATGCCGGAATTGTCAGATCGATAGACACGGTAATCGATCCAATGACGCGTTCGGCGCGCCTGCACGTCGAAATTAAAACAGACGGGCAGAAAATCAACCCCTACTCTTTCGGCAGCGCAAAGATAAAAATAGATTTGGGCGAAAAAATTCTTATTCCAAAGTCGGCAATTATAGCCAGCGGAGAGAGAAACCTTGCGTTCATGGTTCATGAAGGAACTCATTTTATGCCGATGGAAGTAAAGTTAGGCGCGGAATTGGGCGATTACTACGTCCTTGAAGACGGATTAAACGAAGGAGACACGGTTGTAACAAGCGCGAATTTTTTAATAGACTCGGAGTCTAAATTAAAAGCGGCGATTGGAGGAGCAACAGGCGGGGGCGGTGGAGGACATAAGCATTAGGACGGCGATTACAAGGGACACGCTTCGCAGACGAATCATGTCCCTATCTAATGGAGATCATTTGCCTCGCTTTCAGCAAGGCAAATGATGACTTATGATAAAACGGGTAATAGAAATATCGGCCAATAATAAATTTCTTGTTATGATTATTGTTGGCGCTGCGGTTATCGGAGGCCTGATAGCTTTAAAGCATATCAGGCTCGATGCCATTCCCGACCTCTCGGATACGCAGGTAATTATATATTCAAAATGGGACAGAAGCCCGGATATTATCGAAGATCAGGTCACATATCCTGTAATCACAGCGCTTCTCGGCGCTCCGAAAGTCAAGGCCATCAGAGGCTTCTCTGATTTTGGCTTCTCCTACGTTTATGTGATTTTTCAGGACGGCACGGATATCTACTGGGCAAGAAGCCGCGTCATCGAATATTTAAGCAAGATTCTCCCCCGCCTGCCGGATGGCGTTAAAACGGAACTCGGTCCCGATGCCACAAGCGTCGGATGGGTTTTCCAGTACGCGCTCGTGGATAAGACCGGAAAAAACAGCCTTGCGGATCTGCGCACCTATCAGGACTGGTATCTGCGCTATTATCTCCAAAGCGTTCCGGGCGTCGCCGAGGTTGCAACTGTCGGAGGTTTTGTCCGCCAGTATCAGGTCAATCTGGATCCTGCAAAGCTCCTCGCCTACAATATTCCGATAATGAACGTGATCGAAGCCATAAGAAAAAACAATAACGACGTCGGCGGCCGCCTGGTTGAATTTGCCGGAGCCGAATATATGATACGCGGACACGGATATGCGAAAGCAATAGAAGACATTGAAAACATATCTGTAATGAACGATGCAAAAACAGGAACGCCCGTTTACATCAAGCAGCTGGGAAATGTCGAACTGGGACCGGACATCAGGCGCGGGGTTGCGGATTTTAACGGCGAAGGCGATGCGGTGGGCGGCATTGTCGTGATGCGCCACGGCGAAAATGCGCTGAATGTGATAGAGCGCGTAAAAGAAAAGATAGAAGAAATTAAGCCATCGTTGCCGGAAGGGGCGGAAATTATAACCACCTACGACAGATCGATTCTTATCGAGCGTTCGATCGATACGTTAAAAGAGACTTTGAGAGACGAATTAATAATCGTGAGCGTCATTATATTAATCTTTTTATGGCATATCCCCTCCGCGATAGTTCCGATTGTGACAATTCCGGTTTCTGTGCTGCTGGCATTTATCCCAATGTACTTCATGGGTTTAACCGTCAACATTATGTCTCTCGCCGGCATTGCCATATCGATAGGCGTCCTTGTGGATGGCGCAATCGTTGAAGTTGAAAATGCTTATAAGAAATTGCAAATCTGGAATGACACCGGCCGCAAGGGAGATTATCATAAAGTAAGGCTCGAGGCGCTGAAAGAGGTCGGGCCTTCGGTCTTTTTCTCGCTTTTGGTGATTGCGGTCGCATTCCTGCCGATTTTTACGCTTGTGGATCAGGAAGGCCGCCTTTTCACTCCCCTCGCCTACTCCAAAAACTTTGCTATGGCGATTGCGGCGATTCTTGCGGTAACCTTGGACCCTGCCATGCGGATGTTCTTCACAAGAATGGACTTTGTCCGTTTTGGCCCTCGCTGGCTCGCATGGATAACAAATCAGATTACCGTTGGAAAATATTACGCCGAGGAAAAGCATCCCGTAAGCGTTATTCTTCATAAAATTTACGAGCCGCCGTGCAGATTTGTTTTAAAATATCCCAAGAAAACCATTCTGGCGGCATTTCTTTTGATGCTCACGACCGTGCCGGTATTCTTAATGCTCGGAAGCGAATTCATGCCGCCATTAAATGAAGGTTCGATCCTTTATATGCCGACAACTTTGCCGGGCATTTCCGTAACCGAAGCGCAGAAATTAATGCAGAAGCAGGATGAAATTCTGCGTTCATTTCCGGAAGTCGAGACTGTATTCGGCAAAGCCGGCCGCGCGGAGACTTCGACAGACCCCGCTCCGTTTTCAATGATGGAAACGACCGTAATATTAAAGCCGCATGATGAATGGCGGGAAGTAAAGAGATGGTATTCATTTCTACCGTCGTTTATGGAAGCTCCGTTCAGACGGGTATGGACGAATAGAATCACGTGGGACGAGCTAATTGCAGAAATGAACGATAAAATGCAGTTTGTGGGAGTCACAAATGCGTGGACGATGCCTATAAAAGCTCGCATCGATATGCTGACAACGGGCGTTAGAACGCCCATAGGCATAAAGATCTACGGCAGCGATTTAAAAGAGATTGAACGCCTCGGGAGCGAGATAGAGGCGGTTGTAAAAAGCGTCAAAGGGACAAGAAGCGTCTTTGCAGAACGCTCTGCGGGAGGTTATTTCGTAGATTTTGATCTGAAGAGAAATGAACTGGCGCGCTATGGAATAAGCGTGGAAGACGCCGAAATGGTGATTGCTTCTGCTATCGGCGGAGAAAATATAAGCACTACAATCGAAGGCCGCGAGCGCTATCCTATAAATGTCCGTTACGCGCGGGAACTTAGAGACGATCTGCCAAAACTCGAGCGTATCCTCGTTCCTACCCCCAATGGTGCGCAAATTCCGCTTGCCCAAATCGCCGACATTCATCTTGTCCAAGGGCCATCCATGATAAGAGACGAAAACGGCATGATGGCGGGTTATGTTTATGTCGATCTATCGGGCCGCGATGTCGGCTCTTACGTCGCCGATGCAAAAAGAGCTGTTCTGGAAAAAGTAAAGCTCCCGAGCGGATATTCGCTCCAGTGGAGCGGCCAGTATGAAAATATGCTCCGTGTTCGCGAGCGCCTGAAAATCGTCCTGCCCCTCACATTTTTTATCATCTTCCTGCTGTTATACATGAATACGAAATCGGCCTTTAAGGCATCCGTTGTAATGCTTGCTGTCCCCTTCTCCGCTATTGGCGCAGTGTGGCTGCTATGGATTCTGGGCTACAATATGTCGATTGCGGTATGGGTTGGTCTTATTGCGCTCATGGGCCTTGATGCGGAGACCGGCGTATTTATGCTGCTCTTTTTGGATCTGTCTTATGATGACGCCGTGAAAAACGGCCGCATGAGGAATAAACCGGACCTTATCGAAGCCATCATACACGGCGCGGTTAAAAGAATCCGCCCGAAGATGATGACGGTCACAGCCGCGTTTGTGGGGCTGCTGCCGATTATGTGGTCTCTCGGGACAGGAGCCGATATGATGAAACGCGTGGCGGCGCCGATGGTCGGAGGGCTCGCCACATCTTTTTTAATGGAATTATTAGTTTACCCTGCGATATATATGTTATGGAAAGAAAAAAAGTTAACAACAAAGGAGGTAGTATGAAGAAAATAATAATCGCAATCTGCGCTGTTTCAGCGCTGACGATTGCAGGCCGCGTGCTGGCAGATGACCCGCACGCAGGCCATCAGCATGGCGCGACTGCGCCGGCCGCAGCGGATGCCGGGCATGATCATGGGGCTATGATGTATCATTGCCCTATGCATAAAGACGAGGCGTCGGCAAAACCCGGCAAATGCCCAAAATGCGGAATGGACATGGCAAAAATGGATTCGTACGGCGTAAAATACCGCTGCCCGATGCATAAAGACCTGGTTTCGGGTAAGCCGGGCAAATGCGAAAAATGCGGCATGGCGCTTGAAGCCGTTGAAAGCAGAGAGCCGCGCAATAGAAAGTAGCATTATGAACTATTTAATCGGAATAATTGAATCGTCGTGGCAAATACTTCTGGATGCCGGAATATTTATTTTATTCGGCCTGTTAATTGCTGCTCTCATCAGGGCGTTCATTTCTTCCGAATCGATCGTCAAATATCTGGGCGGCAGGGACATTAAATCGGTGCTCCTTGCCGCCCTATTTGGCGTGCCTCTGCCTCTATGCTCGTGCGGAGTCGTTCCGACAGCGCTTGCTTTAAGAAAGCACGGGGCAAGCAAAGCGGCGACAGTGTCATTTTTAATCTCAACGCCTGAATCGAGCATAGATTCGATCGCGATAACATACGCTCTAATCGACCCTCTAATGGCGATATTCAGGCCTATTGCAGCCTTCATCACAGGATTTGTGGCTGGAGTAGGCGAAATAATTTTCGGAAACAAAGAGGATCGGAAAAAGGCCGAACACATTGAATGCCCGCACTGCAATAATCATATGTACACGGCCCCCTCTCCCCAACCCTCCCCCTCGAGGGGGGAGGGAGAGGGAGGGGGTGAACATATCCACAGTTTTGCCGACCGCATTTCGATCGGATTCAAATTCGCCTTTGTAGAGCTTTTAAGCGACATCAGCAGATGGTTTTTAATCGGCATTTTCATCGCGGGCGTTATAAGTTTTGCGGTGCCGTCATCATTTATAGAAAATTATCTGGGCGAAGGCTGGCTTTCGATGATTATTATGCTTGCCGTCGGTCTGCCGCTTTATGTCTGTGCTGCGGCATCAACCCCGATTGCAGCAAGTTTAATTTTAAAGGGAATGAGTCCGGGCGCCGCGCTTGTATTTTTGCTTGCGGGCCCCGCGACAAACGCAGCATCATTTACTATAATCGCAAAAATGCTGGGAAAGAGAACGGCAACAATCTATCTAGTTTCTATCTCGGTCTGCGCGGTGCTTCTAGGAATGATCCTTAACTGGATGTATCATTTATTGGGAATAGACATTCACGCAATCGCCGGCCACGCCCACGCAATGCTTCCTATATGGCTGAAATGGGCAACCGCAGTTCCGCTCACAATCGTGCTTATGATAGCCGCGATTTTTAAGAAGGAATAATAGCCCGGGCGGCTTTGCCCAAGAATCAATAATTTGACTTCGGCAACTATTCTATGCTAGTGGCTTTAAAGCAAATGAAGAAGGTCGAAGCAATTATCAAACCATTTAAGCTTGACGACGTAAAAGATGCGCTTACCGATATCGGCGTTGCGGGCATGACGATAACGGAAGTGAAGGGATTTGGAAGGCAGAAAGGCCATACAGAAGTTTATCGCGGCGCGGAATATATAGTCGATTTTCTGCCGAAAATTAAAATCGAAGTCGTAGCCGAAGACGAAAAGGTTTCCGAAATTGCAAACGCAATACAAAAAGCGGCAAACAGCGGCAAAATCGGGGACGGAAAAATATTCGTGCTTCCGGTTGATGAAGCGATGAGAATCAGGACCGGAGAAACCGGCAAAAATGCCATTTAAAAGGAGGCGTATGCCAACAACACCAAAAGAAGTGCTGGCGCTTGCTAAAGAAAATAAAACAAAGATGGTCGATTTCAAATTTGTAGATCTGCCCGGGATTTGGCAGCATTTTTCGGTGCCGCTGGTGGAGCTTTCGGAATCTTCGTTTGAAGACGGATTCGGCTTCGACGGCTCATCAATCAGAGGCTTTCAGCCGATCCACGCGTCCGACATGCTTATAATCCCCGATCCAAAAACTGCGGTTATGGATCCATTCATGACCGAGCCGACATTAAGCCTTATCTGCAACATAGTTGATCCGATAACAAGGCAGGCTTATTCGCGCGATGCGAGATATATCGCTCAAAAGGCCGAAAGCTATCTTAAGTCAACTGCTCTCGCAGACACGGCTTTCATCGGCCCGGAAGCTGAATTTTTTATCTTCGACGGAATAAAATTCGACCAAAGCGTTAATCACGGTTTTTATCATATCGATTCAAACGAAGGCCAGTGGAATTCCGGCCGGGACGAAAATCCCAATTTAGGATATAAACCACGCTATAAAGAAGGCTACTTCCCTGTTTCGCCGACCGATTCTCAGCAAAATATCAGATCCGAAATGGCGCTCGTTATGGAACAGGTCGGGATACATGTGGAATGCCAGCACCATGAAGTTGCGACAGCCGGACAGGCCGAAATCGACATGAAGTTTGCGCCCCTGCTGCAGATGGGCGACCAGCTGATGTGGTTTAAATATATTATTAAAAATGTCGCCCGGCGGCACAATAAAACTGCGACATTCATGCCAAAACCTTTATTCGAAGATAACGGCAGCGGCATGCATGTCCATATCAGCCTTTGGAAAGGCGATAAGCCCCTGTTTGCCGGCGATAGATATGGCGGCCTTTCTGAAATGGCGATCTGGGCGATTGGCGGAATCCTGAAACACGCGTCAGCGCTCTGCGCTTTTACAAACCCAACGACAAATTCTTATCGGAGGCTTGTTCCCGGATTTGAAGCGCCTATAAACTTAGCCTATTCCAGCAGAAACCGCTCTGCTTCGGTCAGAATTCCGATGTATTCGGCCTCGCCAAAGGCAAAAAGGCTTGAATTTAGAACTCCGGATCCTTCATGCAACGGTTATCTCGCTTTTTCCGCAATTCTAATGGCGGTGATTGATGGAATTCAGCGCAGAATCGATCCGGGTCCGCCTCTTGATAAGGATATTTACGGCCTTACGCCCGAAGAACTCAAAAATGTCCCGAAAGCTCCCGGTTCGCTTGAAGAATCCCTTGCCGCGCTCAAAAATGACTGTGACTTTCTGCTGAAGGGCGATGTCTTTACGCAGGATGTGCTCGACATGTGGCTTGATTATAAAACAGAAAACGAACTTTCACCGATACGCCTGCGTCCGGTGCCATATGAGTTCGCATTATACTTTGACATTTAAGCCTTAATCTATTAACTTGCAGAAAACAAAAGGAGATAATCATGTCTAAAAATTTATTTGCAATGCTTTGCTGTGCCGCACTTTTTTCATGCAGCTCTAAACCGGCTGCGCTCTCTTCAGCTCCGGCAAATCCGGCTGAAGTTGTGGCTTCCGTAAATGATTTGAATATTACCGCAGGCGAACTTACCGAAGCGGCCAAAAACCGCCTTCAGCGCGTTGAACAGGATATTTATGAAATTAAAAAAGACACTCTTGACGGGCTCGTTGAAACAAAATTAATCGAGCAGGCGGCCAAAAAGCAGGGAAAATCGGTCGATGACTACCTGAAAGAAAGCATTGACGACAAAGCCGCGCCGCCGTCCGATGACGAAATAAAATCGTTCTATGAAGCGCGCAAGGATCAGATCGGAAACAAGACATTAAAAGAAGTGTCGGATCAGATTAAAACTTTTTTAACCCAGAATAAAAAGCAGGGGCTGCGCCAGCAGCTGATTGGCGGGCTTCGCGCAGCAGCTAACATAAAAATCAGTCTTGTGCAGCCTCGCGTGAACATTGAAGCGGGCGACAATCCGTCAATCGGCCCGAAAAATGCGCCGGTTACAATTATTGAATTCACAGATTATCAATGCCCGTTCTGCGGCCGGGTTCGTCCGACGATCGCTCAGATAACCGACGAATATAAAGATAAAGTAAGATATGTCCTCCGCGACTTCCCTCTTTCGTTCCATCAATATTCTAAAAAATCGCATGAAGCGGCGCACTGCGCAGGCGACCAGGGCAAATACTGGGAATATAATAAAGAGCTTTGGGGCCATCAGCAAGCGCTTCAGGTTGAAA
This sequence comes from Deltaproteobacteria bacterium, assembly GCA_016180865.1. GTDB lineage: Bacteria > UBA10199 > UBA10199 > 1-14-0-20-49-13 > JACPAJ01. The sequence continues at coordinate 12,918 of JACPAJ010000056.1, read as the reverse complement.
AACTGAAAGAGTACGCAAAGAGTGTCGGTTTAAACACAAAGAAATTCGACGAATGCCTTGACGAAAGCAAATACGCCAAAAAGGTTGAGGAAAATGTTGCGGCCGGCAGCGAAGCCGGAGCTCAAGGAACGCCGTCGTTTTTCATAAATGGAATATTCCTTTCCGGAGCAAGGCCTCTGGCCGATTTTAAGGCAATTATTGATGAAGAGCTGAAAAAATAATGTTAGATCCGAAATTTGCAGTTTCAAATATTGATCTGATTAAAAATATGATTTCTGAGCGGGGCCAGAAGTTCAATCTGGCTCCGCTTGTTTCTTTAAACGATCAGAGAAAAAAGCTGCAGCAGGAGTTCGATTCCGTCCGTTCGGAACAAAATAAAGCATCCGAAGAGATAGCAAAGCTGAAAAAAGATAAAAAAGACGCTTCTAAGGTCATTCAATCGATGCAGCAGGCCGCAGCAAGGGTAAAAGAAATTCAGCCGGAGCTTGCTAAGATAGAAGAACAGCTTAAAGCGCTTCTGCTTGAAATTCCCAATATCCCGCACAAAAGCATTCCGCGCGGAAAATCAGCTGAAGATAATCCCGTAGTCAGAACTCATGGCCAAAAGCCATCCTTTTCCTTCAAGCCGCTTGAACATTTTGACATCGGCGAAAAACTCGATATTCTCGACTTTGACAGAGCCGCTAAAATTTCCGGCGCCCGTTTTGTGATTTATAAGGGGGCCGGAGCTCTGCTTGAAAGAGCGTTGATTAATTTCATGCTGGATACGGCAACCCGCGAGAACGGTTACACCGAAATTTTCCCTCCATTTATGGTGAACTCTAAAGCCATGACAGGCACGGGGCAGCTTCCGAAATTTGAGGCCGATCTTTTTAAAACAACGGACGGCTACTATCTTATCCCGACTGCTGAAGTACCGCTCACAAATATATACGCCGATGAAATTTTAAAAGAAGCCGATCTTCCGATTAAACTTACAGCGTATACCGCATGTTTCAGAAGCGAAGCCGGTTCATACGGAAAAGACACGCGCGGATTAATCAGGCAGCACCAGTTTAATAAAGTCGAGCTCGTAAAATTTGCGCATCCCGACAAATCGTATGAGGAGCTTGAGCTTCTTACGAATAATGCCGAAACGGTTCTGCAAAAACTTGGCCTTCATTACCGCGTTATTTCGCTCTGCACGGCGGACCTCGGTTTTTCATCCGCAAAAACATACGACCTTGAAGTCTGGCTCCCCGGACAGAATGCCTTCAGGGAAATATCTTCCTGCTCTAATTTTGAGGATTTTCAGGCAAGAAGAGCAAATATAAGATTCAAGGATTCCTCCGGAAAAGCAAGATTCGTCCACACCTTGAATGGCAGCGGCATCGCGGTCGGCCGAACGGTCGTTGCTATCTTAGAAAATTATCAGCAAGCCGACGGAAGCGTAATAATCCCCGAACCCCTGCGCCCTTATATGCATGGACTGGCGAAAATTTCCTAAAAATAACTTCTGGCTATCCAATCGCTTAAAATATTTGAAGCGGCGTGAAATAAAATGGGCGCTGTGATTGAACCGGTCTTTTCGCGGAGCCATCCAAAAAGGAGTGCAGGGAAAAAAATGGAAAAATGCCACCATTCATAATGGACAAACGAGTGTGCAAAAGCAAATACAACCGATGTTATGGGCAAAGCCCATCCAATGCTAGCGCCAAAAAAACGTTTTCTTCCGGTAAAAACTTTGTTAAGAGTCCCCTGCATGTATCCTCTGAAAAGAAACTCTTCCGGCAAGGCAATTAAAAGTATCTGAAAAACCACCGTCTGCCACAAATCCGGAAACGGCGCGGCGGAAAAACCCTGCCTGCCCCATATAAACATCATCCACAGATGCGCGCCCAAAGCATAAGGCGGAAAAACAATTAGCGCCGTTAGCGCAAAAAAGATGATTCCCCTGACAAACATCGAGACCGACGTGTCCAAAAAATCCATCTGCCTCTTTTTTATCCACATGACGGCGATCGGAACGTACAAAAAAGCCACGGCGAATATCGTGGCGTAATACTTGCTGATTAACAGGACATTCTTCCATCCGTGAAGAACACGGGCAAACAACGTGAGAAGAAGAACCACTATTCCGACTTCAATAAGATATTTCATACAGAGATTCTGTTTTTGCGGAGCCAAAGCCACATTAAAAGCCCCGCCGTAAAAAATAAAACCATTACAATCTGACCTGTCGATACAAGGCCGTTAAAATAAATGCCTCGGTCTTCATCCCCTCGCAGAAATTCGATAAAAAATCTTGATACGCCTTCGTACATCAGAAAAATTGCGCCGACATGGCCGTAAAATTTCCGGTATTTTCTGGCAAGCATCAGCACAACAAGCATAACAACCGCATTCAGCATAAAATAAATCTGCGTCGGATGAAGAGGAATGTTCCCATGTTTCATCAGGTATGCGGTGGAGGACGGATTTGTAAAAATAACATGCGGCCAGTGGGCAGCCGGCTTTCCATAACAGCAGCCGGTTAGGAGGCATCCCAAACGGACGAAAAATATGATGACGGGCGCCACATTCGCGGTTAAATCAAGATACTGCGCGATGTTTGCGCCTCTTTTACGAAGATATATCAGCCACGAAAAGGCGGTAAAAGTAAAAGCGCCTAGAGAAACAAACCCGCCCTGCCAGAAATAGAAAACTCTTATCGGTTTTTCCCAGTAATAATCCGGCGCTTCAATTGCCACATGAAAAACCCTTGCTCCGATCATTGAAGCTATAATCGCAATTATTGCAAGATCCAGAATAATTATTTCCGAGAGCCCTTCTCTTTTTGCCAGCCTAATGGCAAGCCACGTTGCAGAAAGAGAAGCAATCATAATCATGAAAAAGAACGCCGAAATTCCTGTGGAGCCTATAGAAAAAAGTATTGGCCTCATTGTTTTTTCTTTCTGAGAGAATCGATTATTATTAAAAACATCGCTATTGTAATGGCCGAATCGGCAACATTAAACGCCGGCCACACAAGGTCATAGCCGAACAATTTTTTATCGGCAATATGGAAAGATAGAAAATCCGTCACAGCGCCGAATCTTATGCGGTCCATGCCGTTGCCAAGGATTCCGCCTACGACAAATGACAGCGCCGCGGCCATAATTCGCTCGCTATCGCTCATCTTTACGATATAAAAAATTATCGCAATCAGAGCAAGAGCCGAAACAGCGTAAAAAAACGGCGCCCGCCACGATGAATTTACTCCGGAAAACATTCCGAAAGCAGCGCCGGAATTGGCATAATGCACAATGTCGAAAAAATCCGGCATAACGGCAACCGATCCCCCCATTTCTATGCGGGAATTAATTAGATATTTTGTTAGCTGATCTATGGCAAAAACTGCGGGCGCTATTATGAATAATGCTTTGCATTTAAACGACATCGGCGCACCTTTTGCAGATTTCGGGATGGCTGCTGTTTTTTCCGACGCTTTCGGAATATTTCCAGCACCTGCCGCATTTTAAACCGCCTGATTTTACGACACCGACTTTAAAATCTTTTATCTCCGCGCTTGTATGGCTGAATTTTCCTTCGGCTTTTCCAAATTCAACGCCCGACACTATGAAAAGGTCCGGCAATGCATCCCCGAATCCGCCTAAAAATTTCTTCATTTCGTCCGTGCACTCGATTACAACGCGCGCTTCAAGGGAATTGCCGATCATCTTTTCCTTGCGCGCGTTTTCTAGAACTTTTGTAACGTCCCCGCGCAGCTTCAAAAAAGTCTCCCATTTTGCGGCGAGCTGTTCGTCGATATATTTTTCATCCGCCTTTGGAAGGAGGCTTAAAATTGCCGAATCCGTTTTCCCTTTATAATGAGGCGCATAGCCCCATGCCTCTTCAACCGTAAAAGAAAGAATCGGCGCCATCAGTTTCAGCATGGAATCCAAAATCTTCCATACCACGGTCTGCGCGGAACGGCGAAGCGGGCCGTCTTTCTTTTCGCAGTAGAGTCGGTCTTTCAATATATCAAGATAAAACGCGCTCATCGTCACCGTGCAGAATTCATTAAGCGCGTGATAGACAACATGAAACTCGTAATTTTCATACGCCGACCGGATTTTTTGTACGAGCATTTGAAGGGAATGCATGGCCCATCTGTCGATTTCCATAAGATTTGCTTCCGGCACAAGATGGCGGTCCGGCTCAAAATCGCTCAAATTGCTTAAAAGATATTTGCAAGTATTTCTGATTTTACGATAGGCTTCGCTGCCTAATTCCAGCATTCTTTTTGAAAAGCTTATGTCATTCGTATAGTCAACCGACGCAAAAAGGAGGCGCAAAACATCGGCGCCGAATTTATTAACAACCTCGTCGGGAGAGACAACATTGCCTAAAGACTTGCTCATTTTTCTCTGCTCTTCGTCAAGAATCAGCCCGTGAGTTAAAACAGCCCGATACGGCGCGGCTCCGCGGTTTGCAATGGCGGTCAGCAGCGAAACCTGAAACCAGCCTCTATGCTGATCGACTCCTTCAAGAAACAAATCACACGGCCAGCCGAGCTTATGGCCTTCTTCCAAAACCGCCCGCTGGCTGACGGAAGAATCGAACCAGACATCCAGAATGTCCGAATGTTTTTTGAATTCAGCCGCCTTGCAAGACGGGCATTTAAAATTTTTGGGTAGGAATTTTTCGATCTCCCATTCAAACCAGATATCGCAGCCGTGTTTTTTGACTTCGTCGCGAAGTTTTACCGTAACAGCATGGTCTAAAATAGTTTTACCGCATTTTACGCAATCGATGGCCGGAATCGGCACTCCCCAATAGCGCTGTCGCGAAAGACACCAGTCGGGGCGCGTCGTAACCATATTATAAATTCGATCGTGCCCCCACGAAGGAATCCATTTTGTCCCATCGATTTCATTTAAAGCTTTTTTGCGCAGATCTTTATGATCTACCCTCATAAACCACTGTTCGGTAGCCCGGAAAACAAGAGGCTTCTTGCATCTCCAGCAATGCGGATAGCTGTGAGTGACGGTTTCGGTCTTGATGAGCGCTTGAGACTTATTAAGCATTTCCGTTACGATGGCATTTGCCTTAAAAACGTTAACGCCCACAAGCTCTTCAATTGCAACTTCCTTTGTGTAGCACCCCGCGGCATCGACAGGATTCAGGTGAGGCAGCCCATACTTTGTTCCCGTTTCGAAATCTTCCGCACCGTGGCCGGGAGCTGTGTGGACACAGCCTGTTCCGCTATCGGATGCGACATAATCCGCTAAAACAACGGCCGAATCGCGGTTTATCAGAGGGTGAACGGCATTCAATCCTTCAAGCTTGGATCCTTTTACCGCCGCTGTAATATCGGCGCCTGTTATTCCCCACGCATTTTTAACTATGTCAACCAGCGCCGCCGCAACAATCAGCACCTCGTCCTTAATTTTTATGCCGACATAGTCCAGTTCCGGATGCAGAGCTATCGCAAGGTTTGCGGGAATTGTCCACGGCGTAGTTGTCCAGATGACAAAAGAGGCGTTTTTGCCAAATGGCGATTTGTCTTTCAGTTTGAATTTTACATAAATTGAAGGCGACGTATGCTCTGCGTATTCGACTTCGGCTTCGGCCAGTGCGGTTTTGCAGGTAATGCACCAGTGAATCGGCCTTAGGCCCCTATAAATGTAGCCGTCTTTAATCATGTCTGCCATAGCCGCTACAATCGAAGCCTCGTAATCATGCGACATTGTAAGGTACGGATTACCCCATTCTCCAAGCACGCCCAAGCGCTTGAATTCTCCCCGCTGGATATTTAAAAATTTATCGGCGTGTTCGCGGCAGCGGCGGCGGACATCTAATAAGCTTGTGTCTTTGGCTTTAGGGCCGAGGTCTTTTATAACCTGATGTTCGATCGGCATTCCATGGCAGTCCCAGCCGGGGACATAGGGCGTTTTAAAACCCATCATCGAACGCGATTTAACGACAAAGTCCTTTAAAATTTTATTTATCGCGGTGCCAAGATGAACGTGGCCGTTGGCATAGGGGGGGCCATCATGCAGAATAAAGGTCTTGCACCCTTTTCTTGCCTCGAGCATTTTGAAATAAAGCTTCTCTTCCTCCCATTTCTTAACAAAAGCGGGCTCCTTTGCGGCCAAATCGGCTTTCATGGGAAAATCCGTTTTAGGCAGATTTAATGTATCCTTATAATCCATTTTTTATCTACTCCTCCAGTCCTATATTTGTCAGATGAATATCGGGCTTTCTTAAATAATCCGAAACCATATTTAAAATCTTTTTTTCTTCAATTTCGCTGGATTTAAGCTGCGCCATCATGCTTCTTACGCGCGATACAATCTCCACGCGCGTTTTATAACCGACATCTTCCGGAATAATTTTAACTTCAAGCCTGTAATAAGCGCCGTTTACGCCGTAATCGGGATGCCCGAAAGGTTCAAGATAATGAGAATCGGCTTTTGTGGGAAGCCAGCCGCTTGTCACAATTCCCTCTTCCAGATTTTCGTTGATTATGGCGTAGCCGCTCGTTTTTAATGCCCACCGGATAGCAGAGTAGGCCTGATTGGCGTCCGTTTCAAAAGTTTTCGATACTGTTTTATTTGGGAATTCCCTTGCTTCATACAGCGGATGGGCGCAGCTGACAAACAACAGAACCGGCATTAAAAAAAAGATCTCTGAAACCATAAAAATAATCCGATTTATTCTCATAAACCCTCCCCTGCTCTATGCTTTCTGCTATTTCTTATCCACATCCAGACGCCGGCTGCAAACATTATACCGGCAACAAGTTGAGCTACAGAAAACGAATCAAATATTAAATTGCGATTGGTGGAATCGCGGAAATACTCAACTGTTGAACGGAGCGGCGCGTAAGCCATTAAGTAAATGGCAATAAGCTGGCCGTCGAATTTTTTGCGCTTTCTAAAAAGAAAAAGGCCGAAAAATATCAGCAGCTCGCCGAAAGCTTCCATAAGCTGCGTTGGATATAAGGGTACGCCGGTCAGCGCCGAGGAACTTGGATTGGCCGGAAATACGACGGAATACCAGCTTCCAAATGGGGCCATCCGCCCATGACAGCAGCCCGACATGAAACAGCCCAGACGGCCGAAAAAATGTCCCAAAGGTATCGCAGGGGCGAATATATCTGCGTACTTCCAAAACGACAATTTACTCCGTCTTATCCAAAAAACTCCAACGATAAAGGCTCCAAGCACGCCACCCTGAAAGACAAGACCGCCACGCCAGATTTTGAAGAAAGATAGGGGGTCGGAGAGCAATTCCGCCGGTTCAACCACCAGAACATAATAGACTCTTGACCCTATGATAGCTGCGACAATTATCCAAAAGACCAAATCTAGCGCCTTTGCCGGGTCTTCACCAACGCGGCGCGCCTCGCGGGTAATATAAAATATACCCATCAAGAAGGCAAATGCCACTAGCGCCCCATAAGTATGAATGGTTAATTCGCCAAATATCGGTATTTTCAACAAGACGGGGTACATTTGATAGATACTAAAAAAGAGTGGCGATATTGTAAAGAAAAAACCACAAGACGGACTTAATCTGGGGTCTTTGCTTTTTTTAGCCATCTTGTTTTTTAAATTTAGAATTTATTGATTTTAAAATGCCTTTTTAACACCACTTTTTTTATTACTGTCGCCTTATAGAAAAAATAGATAAGATTTTTGAAATTTTATGTACACATATCTATCGAAATTCTACCTTAAAGAATAATTTTTTAGAGTGCCTATAGCTAGACAGGAGGAGAAAGTCCGCTATCGCCCGATAGTAACGATAACGCTGATTTTAATTCTCGGTACTTTGCTATAACCCAATCTGGATCGCCTACAAAATATGTATGTGAGATGTTTATCTTGTGAGGTTGTTTAATCAGCTCCATAACCATATCGCGATAAGTTTCCCTCCTTGTTATATCCGTTTTACCCAGCATTAAATACGACGGCGCAGGAGTAATCAGCCTGTCTTCTTTTCCATATGCGTAATAAAAAAAGGACGACCATTCATTGTCCCTAGGGTGTTTTACTTTTCCAGCTCTGTATGGATTAAGGTCAATATATGTCATTACTGTCAGCATATGCCCGTCGTTTTCTATCCGCGGAGATTTAAATCTATCCATAACGAGTTGTCCTCGCCGCCCCAATTTCTTATTCACAAGCCTTGCAAACAAACTATTTACAATCCTGAAAAAGGCTGAAAAATCTTCCTTGTTTTCAAGCCGGCCGGATAGATGCGGATGATTATCCATAAAACAATAAGAATAAATTTCAACACCATATTTATCTTTATATTTTAACAGAAGGTCGTAATAAAGCTTCTTTGCCCAGTTCCATTGTAGAAACCAATCATTATTATGACACTGCCAAGTGACGTGAAAAAATGCATCATCACATATTATCTGATATCGTGGCAAATAAGGCATACTGTATTATACAAATTGCAAAAAAGATGCCAATTTCGACAGGATGACTAACTTGTTGAAATTACAAGAGTATAAAAAAGCAGATAAATACGACCACATTAAATTATTGCACAGTTTTCGTCACTTTTAGTCCGTCTTGTGCTAAACTAATGTTTATCAAAAATACAGCTTGCAGCCATAATTAGAGCATGTTAGGCCTCCTCAACACCTTATGCGAATCTTAAAAACATTGGTCCCAATTTTTATTGCAGCTGCAATTGCCTCCTGCGGTTCTGCCGCAAAAGATCCCATAACCGCCAATCACCATCCCGATTCTCTGACATTAAAATCATGGGAAAAATCCCTCCAACTTTCAATTTCGGCAGTGAAAACAACTGACAAACAACATAAAGCAAAATTAGCCATGAATGGCATCGCCAACGCCGAAGAGTGCATCATGAAAACACCTGAAGAGGCTGCTTGTTACTATTATCATGCGATAAATACCGGCATCTATTTCGGCGTCCATGTGATCGGCTATCAGGACGGGTTGAAAACCATGATCAGCGATTGTAAAAAAGTTATTAAATTAAATGATACATTCGATCATGCGGGCGCGTACCGAACACTTGGGAAAATTTATACCGATGTCCCTGAAATGACCATGGCTAAGAATGGCATCACAAAAAATCTGGAAAAGGCCATTTCTTATCTACAAAAAGCTGTTCAAATAGATGCAAATTACCCTGAAAACCATATCTATCTTGCAGATGCTTATTTTGAGTCTGGGAAAAAAGAAGAAGCTATTTCGTCGCTTGCTAATGCAGTTTCGCTTGTGCCACAATGGAAAAATCACCATGATTACACCATGTGGAAAAAAATGAACAAGGCTTTAAGTGAAAAATTAAAATAACAAGGAGTCAAATATGGCAAGTTTAAACAAAGTAATGATTATAGGAAATCTCGGCGCCGATCCTGAAGTGAGAAGCACGGGTAGCGGACAATCGGTTGCCACATTACGTGTTGCAACGACCGAACGCTGGATGGATAAATCCGGACAAAAAACCGAACGGACAGAGTGGCATAGAGTGATTGTCTGGGGAAAGCAGGCCGAACTCTGCAAAGAATATCTTTCAAAGGGACGCCAGGTTTACGCCGAAGGAAGGCTTCAAACACGCGAATGGACGGATAAAGAAGGGAATAAACGCTATACAACGGAAGTTGTCGCCCAAAGAATTCAGTTTTTGGGTTCCGGGAGCGGTAAATCGACGCGCCATGAAACAGGCGATAGCGCTTCATCTTCTTTCAGCGATACATCAATGCCTGGGTTTCCGGTTGATGAAGCTTCTTCAACCGGCGACAGTGACATTCCGTTTTAATATCGCACACCTATACTTCCAAATGCTGTAAGATCTATCGAGGGGCCATTAGGGTTGATATCCTCTGAAAAACCGGCCTGCCATGTGAGGTAAACGGGTTTTTGGCTTATTGACTCCGTCTTGTGCTCCCCTTTAAAACCTGCCTGCAGATCAAGCGGAACCCAATCCATCTGCTTCATACCGGTCCCCTTTAAGAGGGGCGAGCCGCCTGTTAGCTGCAAAACGGCTGACTCCGTCTTGTTGATTGAAAGCTCGATGCCCGTCATAAACGAAAAATAGATGCTATATATATAATTTTGCAGCGCGGATTGGCCGCCATTAACAAAATACGCTAAATTAAGGTACCCATGCCACCTTTCATAGCTCTTTTCAAACGCCGTTCCAAAACCGAAATCCGGCTCGCCGCTTCCGGTTCCGTCTTTCGGGCTGCCGGTGGGCAATTTAAAATAAAATAGCCATGCAACGGCCGGCGCTAATTTCTTCTCCTCCCAAAAGTTATGTTTAAATTTAAGAGTTATATCTCCAAGCCCGAAATCTTCCATGCCGACATTGTAAATTGCGTTTCCGCCTTGCAAAAATCTGTAATCAAAGCTTCCGTTAGCCGCTCTTTCACGACCGCCGTTCGGAAAACCAAATGTATTATGGTATCCTTGTATAAAACCGTCCAAAAATCCGGTATCAAATCTCAAAAACGGTATCTCTATCCCCGCTTCCATATTATCATAAACTCCGACATCTATATTAAACGATGTCCTCAGTGATTCCATATCAATAAAAAGTTCGGTGTTTCTGCCAAGGCCGCGTTCAAATGTGTTGGAATATTCATTGTCCACTCGAAACGAAACGGAATTTTTGGGGATTGTCACTGCACGCGTCGGTTCAATATTTAAAAACTGAAGATAAAGGGGGTTCTGATTGCGCATTGTAAGCGGCCCCTTAGGAACAAATTCCTCAGATGAGACATCTGGAGAAAAAAAGAGGATAACTAGGCAAAATATGATGCTTATAAGCAGATGGGCATTTTTCACCAGCCTCATGTTTCATTCAAATCCCCAAAAAACGACACACATCAAGAGCCGCCATGCATCCGGTGCCGGCAGCGGTAACCGCCTGCCTGTAAACGGGGTCTGAAACGTCTCCGGCCGCAAATACGCCTTCCACGCTAGTTGCCGTGCTGCCTTTCTTTGTAATTATATACCCGTTTTTATCCAGCTCAAGCTGGCCCTTAAAAATGGAAGTGTTTGGCATATGGCCGATCGCAATAAAAACTCCGTTGCATTTCTTTTTGCTCAAATCTCCGGTCTTTAAATTCTTAATTTCAACTTCTGTGACTCGCCCAGCAGAAACATCCTTAATTTCAGAAACGACCGAATCCCATACAAAAGATATCTTATTATTGGAAAATGCCCGCTGCTGCATGGCATTTGAAGCTCTTAATTTATCCCTGCGATGAATTACCGTTACGGATTTCACGATTCTGGCGAGATAGGTTGCCTCTTCAACCGCCGTATCCCCCCCTCCGATAACCACCACATCATGGTTCTTAAAGAAAAAACCGTCGCAGGTGGCGCATGCGGAGACGCCTTTTCCGCGCAGCGCCAATTCCGAAGGAAGCCCGAGCCAGCGAGCCGAAGCTCCGGTTGCAATTATAAGCGAATCGCAGAAATAATTTTTTCCGTCTCCCGTAAGTTCCAACGGCCTTTTGCCGAGAACCGCCCCGCCTACGTCGGCGGTCACAATTCTTGTTCCCAAACGCGTAACCTGCTCTCTCATTGCCTGAACAAGCTCCGGTCCCTGGATCCCTTTTGCGAAACCCGGGAAGTTATCGACATCTGTCGTTGTCATCAGCTGGCCGCCGCCGGAAATCCCTTCGATAAGCAGAGGTTCCAGCCCGGCGCGCGCTGCATAAATTGCCGCAGTAAACCCCGCCGGCCCGCCTCCAAGTATAATAACCTTTTCAGCCATTTATTTATATTCTCTTTCTTTTGTGATGATCTTTGACGCGCTCTTTATTTTTTTTGAGCTGGCTTATGATTTTTTCTATGGCGTGGTCGATTGAAAGATACATATCGTTTGTCTTCTCAACACCCACATATCTTGTGCCGTTATCCAGAATCGTAATCTCAGCTTTGTGCTGAAAACCGTCCTTGCAAAGAATGGTATGCGCGGATACCGGTTTTATAAGGTATTTATCGAGCTTCGTGAACTTATCCAGAACATGATCTTTCAGCCCTTCTGTTGCATCGATATCCCTGAATGTAAAGGATGTCTCCATTAATCCCTCCTTCGGCGCCTTGAAGACGTTGGTATCTTCAACGTCTCGCGGTATTTTGCCACCGTGCGCCTCGCCACATTTATTTTATTCTGCTCTTTTAAAACGTCCGCGATATCCTGGTCGCTTAGCGGTCTTTTCAAATCTTCGGCGCTGATCAGCTTCTGAATCCGGTTCTTAACGGCTTCGGAGGCAACGTTATCCTCGCCGCTGACGCCGTCAATTTTTGAATTGAAAAAATATTTTAGTTCGAAAATTCCCTTGGGAGTATGAACGAATTTGTTGGTTGTAACGCGGCTGATGGTCGATTCGTGCATTCCGATATCTTCAGCCACATCCTTTAAAACCATCGGTTTTAAGTATGAAGTCCCCTTCTCCAGAAAATCTTTCTGATGCTTAACGATGCTTTTTGTGACCTTGTAAAGCGTCCGCTGGCGCTGATGAATGCTCTTTATCAGCCACATCGCCGCTTTTAGCTTGTTTTGGATGTACTCCTTTGCCTGCGGCGCAACGCTCTCCTGCCGCCCGAGCATTCTCCGGTAGAAATTCGATATCTGAAGCTTCGGCAGCCCGTCTTCATTCAGCACAACTATATATTCTTCTCCCAATTTATGAACATAAACATCCGGAGTGATATACTGCGGGCTCTCCTGATTATATGCTCTTCCCGGTTTCGGCTCCATGTTGGATATGACATGGGCTATCTCTTTCACCTTATCCAGGCTTATATCCTGTTTTTTTGCGATCAGCTGATAGTTATGCCTTTCCATATCGGGCAGATTCTCTTCAATGATCCGTTTTATAAGCGGCGCGTCTTCCCCAAGATGACGCTTACCCCGGGGGCTGTACGCCACGCAGGGAAGAGGAAG
>JACPAJ010000122.1 GCA_016180865.1 Deltaproteobacteria bacterium | reverse complement strand
GTAACCGGCGGATTATCAGGCCCGGCAATCAAGCCGATTGCATTACGAATGGTTTGGGAGGCTTCAAAAGCTGTAAAAATACCGGTTATAGGCATTGGCGGAATTATGAATATAACCGATGTCGTTGAATTTCTCCTGGCCGGAGCTTCCGCGGTTCAGATAGGAACCGGATATTTTTTAAAGCCTTCGATAGCGTTTGATCTTGTAAAAGAGCTTGAAGAATATCTGCAGGCGCATGATATATCCGATGTTAAAGAACTTATCGGAGGCTTAAGAGTCTAAATGAAATCGGTCGGGAAAAATATACCAAGGCTGGACGGATACGATAAAGTCACCGGAAAGGTGAAATATGTAGACGATATCGATATACCGGATTGCTGGCGCGGCGAGGTCGTACGCTCCGATATTCCCTATGGCAGAATTAAAAAGATAAATTTTGATAAAGCCTTTGACTGGGATAAAGTCATGACTTGCACCTACAAGGATATTCCGGGGAAAAATGCGACGATTTTTCTTTCCGACGACCAGCCGATTCTGGCTGAAAACCTTGTAAAGCATGTCGGCGAAGCGATTGTTTTAATTGCGGCGCCATCGGCATCTAAAGCGCTGGAAGCCAAAAAACATATAACCATAGAATACGATACGCTTGATTCCGTCCTTTCAATTGAGGATTCCCGAAAGCGCAAAAATGTTATCTTCGGCAAAGACAATATTCAGGCAAAATATAAAATCGAAAAGGGCGATGTTAAAAAGGGGTTTGCCGAAGCCGATTTTATCGTTGAAGGCGAATATAGAACCGGTTTTCACGAACATGCGTATATTGAGACGCAGGGGATGGCTGCCATTCCAAGGCCGGACGGAGGTTTGACCGTCACAGGCTCTTTGCAGTGTCCGTATTATGTGCTGAAAACGCTAAAGTCGGCCTTACTGCTGGATGAGACAAAAATTAATGTGGTGCAGGCTCCGATGGGCGGAGCTTTCGGAGGAAAAGAGGATTATCCCTCGCTTCTTGGAATGTACGTTGCGCTTCTATCAATCAAATCCGGCAAACCCGTAAAAATAATTTATTCGCGCGACGAAGACATTGTCGTAACGACAAAAAGGCATCCATCCATTGTTACACATAAAACAGGCGTGAAAAAAGACGGCACAATTACAGCGATGGAGATCGATGTCGCCTTTGAAGGAGGCGCGTATTCAACCCTTTCGCCGGTTGTCCTTTCGCGAGGCGTCATTCACTCGGCAGGAGCTTACAAATGCGAAAACACTTTTTGCACGGCTAATTGCTACGCAACTAACAATGTCCCCACCGGAGCTTTCCGAGGTTTCGGAGCGCCGCAGGTTTTTTACGCTCTTGAAATGCATATTGATAAGGTGGCGGAACGAATCGGAATGAGCCCTCACGAATTTCGTTTGAAGAATTGCGTTGAAGTCGGCGACAGGCTTTCTACGACTCAGCTTTTAAAGGAGAGCGTCGGCGCAAAAGAATGTTTGGAAAAAGTCTTAAGCGCGGCCGATTTTGGCAAAAAGTGGCGGAACAACTTAGACACTTGCGCATTTAAGCACTTACGCACTAAGAAAGGGATTGGCCTCTCTTTATATATGCATGGCGGCGCGTTTACCGGCAGCGGCGAGGGGATGAAATCCGAAGCAGGACTTAGATTAAATAAAGACGGCACTATCAGCGTGCTCACCGGCTGCACGGATATGGGGCAGGGTTCGCATACCGTTCTTCCGCAGATTGCGGCCGAGTCTCTCGGCGTTCCTGCGGCGCTTGTTAATACAGCCGTTCCCGATACCGCAGTTGTGCCGGACAGCGGGCCTACAGTTGCATCGCGCACTACAATGATAATCGGCTCGATCCTGGTAAGATGCGCCGAAAAGATGAAAAAGAAGCTTCCCGATTTAAAAAAACGAGATGTTAAAGAGCTGTTAAAAACTTATTACAGTGAACATGGAGAGCTGAAAATTATCGAACGTTATATCCTCCCGCCTGAAATAAAATGGGATCAGGAAAAACATTGCGGCGACGCATATCCTGTCTATTCATGGGCTGCCGATGTCGCGGAAGTAAGCGTCGATGCGGAAACGTTTGAAGTGAGCGTCGATAAGCTTACAGTTGCGGTTGATGTCGGGCGCGCGGTGAATCCTGTTTTAGTGGAAGGGCAGATGGAAGGCGGAACATTGCAGGCCCTTGGATGGGCGCTTATGGAAGATTGCATTTATAAAAATGGAAAGCCCGTTAATAATAGATTTCAGACATATATAATTCCGACCGCAAAAGATGCGCCGGAATGGAAAACGATAATAGTTGAAAAGCCGTTTTCCTACGGGCCTTTCGGCGCGAAAGGAATCGGCGAACTGCCGCTTGACGGCGGCGCGCCGGCAATTGCTAACGCAATCTATAATGCAACCGGCCTTAGAATAACAAGCCTCCCGATTACGCCGGAAAAATTATATTCGCTTTATGAAGAGAAGAATAAAATTAAATAACGGCATAATAAATGCCGATGCCGATCCTATCAGGCGTTTGATAGATGTTCTGCGTTACGACCTGCAAGTTACAGGAACAAAAGACGGCTGCGGAGAGGGAGCGTGCGGCGCCTGTTCTATTATTCTCAACGGAGAGTGCGTCAATTCATGCATCATATTATTCGGGCAGATTGAAGACGGGGACGAAATTTTAACGGTCGAAGGCTTATTAAAAGACGGAAAATTAAGCAGGCTGCAGGAGTCATTTGTCAAAAATGGAGCCGTCCATTGCGGCGCGTGCATTCCGGGCATGCTTTTGTCCGCAACCGCGCTATTGAACAAAAATTTAAAGCCGACCGATGAAGAGATTAAGGATTCAATTTCGGGAAATTTGTGCAGATGCACGGGCTATGGCAAGATTATTAAAGCTATAAGAGAATGCATTTAGATATGGAATTTTTATCGCCAAAAAATCTTAACGAGGCGCTTAAATTTAAGAGCGAACATCCCGATTTTACCGTTCTTGCGGGCGGAACCGACGCCTGTACGCTTATAAACAGCGGTATTCTAAAGTCGAAGGGTTTGATAAATATCTACGGAATAAAAGAAATTGCGGAAATTAAAGAAAACGGCGATTTTTTGGAAATCGGCGCACTTGCTACGCTTACTCAAATCATCGAAAACCGTTTGGTTTCAAAATTTCTGCCGGTTTTAGCAATGGCATGCAAGACCATAGGCGCCCGCCAGATCCAAAATAGAGGCACAATCGGCGGAAACGTTATGAACGCTTCTCCGGCAGGCGATGCGCTGCCTGTTTTTTTAGCCTATGAGACGAAGATGGAACTGCTCAGCGCCAAAGGTTCAAGGCTTGTGCTGTTTGAGAAATTTTACGCAGGCTATAGAAAAACAGCGGCTGAAGCAGACGAACTGGCGGCAAAGTTTATAATTAAAAAGTGCGATGATAAAGAGCGTTTCGCTTTTATGAAGGTCGGCACAAGGCGGGCGCAGTCTATATCAAAAGTGTGCGCTTGTTTTCGGCAAAGTTCATCTTACAAAATAGCCTACGGCAGCGTGGCGCCGACACCCATTCGTTGCTATGTTACCGAAAAGTTTTTAAACGGCTGCAAAACCGATGCCTTCGCTGCGGATGAAGCGGTGCGTTTAGTCAGACAAGAGGTGTCGCCAATGGATGACATCCGATCCACCGCCAATTATAGAAGACACGTGGCAGGAGTTTTACTTAAGAGGTTTCTTGAAAGTGTTTAACAGTCAAGTCATTCCTGCGAAGGCAGGAATCCAGTGCAATTAAATGTTCTGGATCCCCGTTTTCACGGGGATGACAGATTGATTATAGCCTGTTTCCATTTTTCTGGAGTATTAACATTGGTTAGTATTGCCGCAGTATTGGTTTTTATTATTAGTTTATCGCGCTGCCTCCGGATTATTTTATCGAGCCGGTTTTTTCCGGCATCTTCGGACCTGATTTTTTTAATGAGAGCCTGCGATATCCAAACGGGATGGCCGAGCTGCCCTTTATAGGATGGGATAATTGCCTGATGCCTATTTTTGAGCGATTTTCTTGCAATCTTTCTTATTATTTTGACAGGAACAAGCGCCGCATCCACCGGAATTATAAAGCAGCCGAAGGATATATCTTTTAGAGATTTTAGGCCCGATTTTACAGATGAAAATTGTCCAAGCTTCCATCTCCTGTTGATTACGTAATTTTTTCTTATACCGTGGGCATTATTTAAAATTGTTTTTGCGTTTGCTCCAAGCACCGGCACTACAGGGTGGCAGCCCGCTTTTTTAAAACGGCGCATCTGATCCTCTAAGAGAGTTGTTTTCCCAATCCGGAGCAGAGCTTTCGGGAAACCCATTCTTTTAGATTCGCCTGCCGAAAGAATAATTGCGGGAACTCTTTTCATGACATCTTTTTCGAAGCAAGCTCGACAGCTTCAAAAATCTGCTGGTAGCCTGTGCAGCGGCACAGATTTGCGACAAACGCTTTTTTAATCTCTTCGCGCGCCGGCTTTGGATTTTTATCAAGAAGGGCTTTCGCCGTTAAAACCATGCCCGGCGTGCAGAATCCGCACTGTATAGCTCCGGCTTCAATAAACGCCTCCTGGATCGGATGGAGTTTTTCGTTTTGGGCAACTCCTTCAATCGTAAGAATGGCATCGGCCTCTTTTAGTTGAGAGAGTTTCACCACGCAGGAGCGTTTTGCTTCGCCATTTATCAAAACAGTGCAAGTTCCGCAAACTCCGATATCGCAGCCCTTTTTTGTTCCCATAAGATGCAATTCTTCACGCAAAATATTAAGCAGCGTTTCGTCGGAGGCCGCCGAAACGGCGTAAATTTTATTATTGATGTTTAAATTCATCAGTTTTTAATTCCGCTTAAAATATCTTCCGGTTTTATCGGTAATTTTGAAGCTCTAAATCCCGTCGCGTAATAAACTGCATTTGCAATTGCGCCCGCCATCAGTTCATTCACAGGCTCCCCGATCGATTTTGCCCCCCATGGCCCGGCGGGATCCGGATTTTCAATGATTAAAGCCTGCATATCCGGCACATCGGTCGAACGGGCGATCTTATATTTATTGTAATTTAAGTTTTCAATTTTGCCGTCTTTTACGATTATTTCTTCCGTAAGCGCCTGGCCCATTCCCATCATCATGCCGCCGTAAATTTGCCCCTGAACCATCTGCGGGTTAATGGCTCTTCCGCAATCATGGGCGCCTATGGCAGACAAAAGCCGCACTCTGCCCGCCGGGGCTTCTATTTCAAGTTCAACGGCGTTGCAGCCATAGACATATGTGAAATATGCGTCGCCGCTTCCTTTTTCTTCGTCCCAGTGGACTTTAGGGCCGTGCCATACGCCGACCGCATGAAGATATATTTTGCGGTTGAAACATTCTTTTGCCGCATCGGAGAAGCTTATATCTTTTTTTGTTTTTGAATTGACGATTTTATCCCTCGTGAACGAATAACCGCCCTTGCTTGACCCTATCAGCTTGGAAAGAGCAGGCGCCATCAACTCTTTAATTTTTTTTGCCGCATCAAGAACTGCATTGCCTCCGACACGCGGTTTTCAGGCCCTGTCCATTTTCGGCGACGCCAACTTCAAGAATAACCGAGCCGTCCGGTTGTATATTAATTATTGCTGCGCAGATATCGTTTCCTTCGGCTCCGAGGCTGACTCCCCGATAGGAGCAGGACATTCCGACGCCGTAAAATTTTCCGTCCGCGCTATTTCCGCGGCTGCATTTTTTGAATTTTTCGTCCCAGCCGAATTTGGCGAGCGTTTCATTTACAACCTGCGATATTGAAATTTCGTGCCCTATTAATTTCTGGCCGGTATGCGTGATATCTCCCTGCTTGAAAAAATTTAATCTTCTGAATTTTACCGGATCGAGCCCGATTTTGCCGGCAACAATGTCCATGAAAGATTCGACCGCAAAATTATACTGCGGAGTTCCGAAGCCTCTCATTGCTCCGCACAGGGGATTATTTGAATAAACAACCGTAGAATCGCATTTGACGTTTTGGGCAAGGTAGGGCCCTGTGCACTGGACCGTGGGGCGCCATATGACAAAAGGGGAGACGGAGCAGTATGGCCCGCCATCGATCAGAAAATCGGATTGCAGCGCCGAGATTTTGTTGGAATCGTCGACGGCCATTTTAAGCTTGATATTAAACGGATGCCTTTTGTAGCTTTCGCGGATCGATTCTTCGCGCGTCAGAGTGATTTTTACCGGCTTTTTTGTTCTCAGCGCTAAAAGGGCGGCTCTGGCGCAGATCGCAGATATCGTGTCGTCTTTCCCGCCAAAAGCTCCGCCCACGGTTGTTTGTATAATCTGCACTTTGTTCAACGGCAGGCCGAGAAATGCCGAAACGAATTTTCTGGTAGTAAAAGGATGCTGCATGCAGCCATAAACCGTTATTGTATCATCGGGGTTTGAAATGGCTACGCACGACTCCGGTTCAAGATATGCGTGTTCAACATATTGAGTTTGAAATTCGGCTTCAAAGACTTTTTCGTTTGCTGAAAATATCTTTTCTGCGTTGCCGTGCCTGATTTTATAAGAGTGCACTACATTGCCAGCCTTATCATCATGCACTTTTGGCGAATCGCTTTTCAGCGCTTCAAAGGGATTTAAAACAGGTTTCAACGGTTCGTATTCTACTTTGATCAACTTTGCCGCTGCCGATGCCGCCTCTTTATTTTCAGCCGCTGCAACCGCTATAACGTCGCCCATGCACCTGACTTTTCCGTAAGCGAGAATATAAAAGTCTTTTTCAATCTGCCCGAACGTTTTGGAACCGGGGCATTCCTCCGCGGTTATTATATCGATAACACCTTTCAGTTTTTTTGCTTCGCTCGTATCGATTTTAAGGATTTTGGCGTGCGGATGCTCCGAATAGACCTGTTTTGCATAGAGCATATTCGGCAGGCTGATATCATCTGCGTAAACCGCTTTGCCCGTTACTTTTTCATATGCATCGATTCTTGAAAACACGGGGCGAAACTTACCACAAGGCAGATGCATGTCCAGTTTTTTTTAGATTAGATTTCAATTTTACGAAATACCTTTTATTAGACTCATTGAATGAGATGATGGCAAGGGTGGTGTAGGTATGTTCGCGCCAGACGCTACGCTTCGTAGGCCATGTACGGCTCGCCTCCGTTTGCCTGCGCAACTCGCCCCTCGCCGCAAAGAAATTCTCATTCAT
>JACPAJ010000055.1 GCA_016180865.1 Deltaproteobacteria bacterium | reverse complement strand
TCCGGCGTATAGTCGTTGAGGGGTCATTAAAGACTTCCCTGCTGATAAACCGCACTCAAACATGTTTCACATCTAAGTCGTTTGAGATACTATCCGCCACTACAACGTAGGCGGACTTTGCCGGTCTTCCCAGCATATAGCCGAATTTACCCTCTGTATTACTACAGAGGCGCTCCGTTAAACTTCGCAAAATCTTTGATTTTGCTGCGCGGCTAAGCAAAGCTTAGCCTTGCTAAATCGAAGCAACCGCCCCAGTCAAACTACCCACCAGACAGTGTCCTTTCCGCCGATAAGGCAGATAAGTTAGAAATCCAGAATCATCAGGGTGGTATTTCAACGTTGACTCCACCGCACCCAGAGGCACGGTTTCAAAGTCTCCCACCTATCCTACGCAAACAACCCCGAATTCCACTGTCAAGTTGCAGTAAAGGTGCACAGGGTCTTTCCGTCTTTCCGCGGGTAGGCAGCATCTGCGCTGCCAGTACAATTTCGCTGAGTCCCCAGTTGAGACAGTGTGGCTATCGTTACGCCATTCGTGCAGGTCGGAACTTCAATTCGTTAGCATCATGTTGCCATGATGTTCAGACTATTCCTTCATCTTGCAATAAGCTTTAGAAGACTGTTTCTATCGTATCTTTTATTGCCGGTTTTATTTATTTGTTCGCTCAACTCTATCACCTTTTTCATCCCTTCTGGATTCAGATGATGATTACTGCGAATCAAACCACAGACTTCCTTGAATGCCAAAAAATCTGACATTTTGGATGTCTGCAGCGGATACTTTTCAAAGTGCGGAATTATCTTCTCTACGAGATCTGCAGTAGACCTTACTTCAAACTTGAAGTTTTGATCACGTTTGCAAAATCTCACTCCGCCACAACCGAAAAACCTTTGCAGTCTTAAAATAATATCCTTATTTCTTTTGTGCTGACCAACTGCAAAACTCGGTCTTACCTCCAGTCCCATTTTCATCTTTTCTCTGATTGAAAACGAAACCGAAAAGCATCCTTCTCCATCCACAAAACCGGTGACATACGATTTCATCTCCATAGTTTATCTTTCTTGTGCAAGAGCCAACGTTTTATTCTCCGCCACTTGGCAGAAAATCTCTCCTTTCGGATCAGTCGTTCAGGTCCTTGATATTATATATATCAAGGTTCCCATGGCATTGTCCAATTCTTATTTATTGGATTTCCACCATATGAGTTGGTTTACATGTATCAACTCGCGTTGATACTCGGGCAAGTTCCATTTGGTTTACCCGACAAGGAATTTCGCTACCTTAGGCATTTGTGTTAGCTGTATGTTGCCATACAGATCGGACTATATCTTTTCTGATATACTATCAGAATCTGGCTTGTAGTCTCTGAGGATTCTATCCAAAATCTCGGTGAGAGTTCTTTTTCTCTCTTTTCCCTTGCTGGCCGGATTCATCATATATGCCTGTCTGACAATATGTGCCATGCCTTCAGGGGTCCAATGTTCCTTGCGATCCATAGCCTCAACAATATCTTTAAAAATATTGAAGATGCCTTTTTTATAAGAATAGGCCATGTATTTTTCATAGAATGGGATTATTTTCTCCATTAAAGTCCTGCGAGCAGTAATTGAGAAAACTAAAACATCTTCATTTCCGCATTTTGGGACAATTCTTCCACTGCCGAATATTTCCTTAGCAAGATTCAAAATTTCAATCCCGCTTTTGTGTTGATATAAAAAAAATTCAGGATCAACATAATAACCAAATTTTGCGGTTGGATGTTCCTTCATGGAAACACACAAGCTTCCTTCTCCCTCTATGAAACCAGCCAAGAACCATTTTTTGGTTTCGATTTCAAATAATCTTTCCTGCTGATTAACTGCACCCATAGATTTATCACCTCCTCGGTATCCTGGGATACTTCAGTTGTTCCAGCATATAGCCAAATTTTATAACGGCCATTTATTGGCAGCTAATATTATTTTCTCAATAATATCAATATGTTAACCGTTATAGTTACGGCCGCCGTTTACTGGGGCTTCGGATCAATGCCTCGCCTTGCGGCTAACATCTCACCTTAACCTTCCAGCACCGGGCAGGCGTCAGACCCTATACGTCATCTTTCGACTTTGCAGAGTCCTGTGTTTTTGTTAAACAGTCGCAGCCACCATTTCACTGCGATCTCAAAATGCTCCAGAAGCAAGTTCTTTCACAAATCGAGACGCACCTTCTCCCGAAGTTACGGTGCTAATTTGCAGAGTTCCTTAACTAGGGTTCTCTCAAGCGCCTTGGTATCTTCTACCCGTCTACCTGTGTCGGTTTGCGGTACGGGCACTAACAGCACTCCCCACGAAGATTTTCTAGGCACAAAGCTTAAACGACTTTGCGGCCCCTTTCGGAGCCTTCGGCATCACGTCTCGGGTTTGATATTAAAATCAGCGTGCGGGATTTGCCTCACACGCACCCTACGCGTTTACACCTGCATCCGATAGCAGGATCGCCCGGCTTCATGCGTCACTCCTTGGGTTTTAGCGCGCTATTAGCGGTACAGGAATATTAACCTGTTGTCCATCACCTACGCTTATTGCCTCGGCTTAGGACCCGACTAACCCTGGGCGGATTAACCTTCCCCAGGAAACCTTAGACTTACGGCGAACAAGTTTCTCGCTTGTTTTTACGCTACTCATGTCAGCAGAATCTCTTCCGATACCTCCAGCCGTCCTTTCGGTCGACCTTCGCAGGCTTACGGAATGCTCCTCTACCACTGCTGCAAAATTAATTGCAGCAATCCGCAGCTTCGGTATGTAGCTTGAGCCCCGATACATTTTTGGCGCGGACTCACTCGACCAGTGAGCTGTTACGCTTTCTTTAAAGGATGGCTGCTTCTAAGCCAACCTCCTGGCTGTCTGAGTAACTCCACATCCTTCCACACTTAGCTACAACTTAGGGACCTTAGCTGGCGGTCTGGGCTCTTCCCCTTTTGACAACGGACTTTAGCGCCCACTGTCTGCCTCCCGAGCTAACCCACCGGCATTCGGAGTTTGATTAGGTTTGGTAAACTGGTAAGTTCCCTAGCCCATTCAGTGCTCTACCTCCGGCAGTCATTACTCGAGGCTATACCTCAATATATTTCGAGGAGAACCAGCTATCACCAGGTTTGTTTAGCCTTTCACTCCTACCCACAGCTCATCGAAGGATTTTGCAGCATCCACTCGTTCGGACCTCCATCCGCTGTTACGCGGACTTCATCCTGACCATGGGTAGATCACTCTGGCTTCGGGTCTATTCGTACAGACTAATCGCCCTTTTAAGACTTGCTTTCGCTACGGCTTCGTCCATTTAGGGACTTAACCTAACGCCTTGTACGAATAACTCACTGACTCATTATGCAAAAGGCACGCCGTCAGGCTTTTCCACCTTGCGGCGGACATAGCCCTCCGACTGCTTGTAAGTATATGGTTTCAGGTACTATTTCACTCCCATTCCTGGGTTCTTTTCACCTTTCCCTCACGGTACTAGTTCACTATCGGTCGATCGCTCGTATTTAGCCTTGGATGATGGTCCACCCGGATTCCCACAGGGTTTCTCGTGCCCCGTGGTACTTGGGATACCGCTAGAGTCTGTTTGAATTTCAACTACGCGGCTATCACGCACTTTGGCCGGCCTTTCCAGACCGTTCATTTATCCTTACAGATCCCACATTGCGGTCCCGCAACCCCGAAAGGACTTGCGTCCATCCGGTTTAGGCTGTTCCCCGTTCGCTCGCCACTACTAAGGGAATCTCTGATTTGATTTCTTTTCCTTCCGGTACTGAGATGTTTCACTTCCCGGAGTTTGCTTCGCATGCCTATGAATTCAGCATGAGATTTCCACCTTTTTCAGATGGAAGGGTTTCCCCATTCGGAAATCCACGGATCAACGCCTGTTTAGCAGCTCCCCGTGGCTTATCGCAGCTTTCTGCGTCCTTCATCGCCGTCGATCACCTAGGCATCCACCATATACTCTTGATTCGCTTGACCAAGCTTGAAAACTTTTTTAAGAGACCTCGTTCGAAATTGTATTGCGCTTTATTTCAACGCATTTCATCCTATTTAATTTTCAATGAACTAAAAATTTTTTAAGCGAACCATCTGGCTCCGCCAGTGGTTCGCGCGGGGCTCGGGGGCATTGCGAGGCACCGCCATTTTATAACGATGCGAATAGCATCATTCGGTGTCGAGCAGGCCCCCGATAAAATATGTGGAGAAGATGGGATTTGAACCCACGGCCCCCTGGATGCAAACCAGGTGCTCTCCCACTGAGCTACTTCCCCAAAAATTTGCTTTGCAAATTTTTGCCCGCCAATGGTTTAGTGGCGGGCTCAACTGTGGGCCCGGGCAGAGTCGAACTGCCGACCTCACGCTTATCAGGCGTGTGCTCTAACCAACTGAGCTACAGGCCCATCCGCCATGATTTTTGGCGGATGCCCCCGCCAACGCCTTAATGGCGGGCCTAATCCGCCTTCGTCGGCAGCCCCATCTTCATCAAATTAATTTTTAAAGAACAAATTTTCTTTGAAAACTAAATAGGAGAGTTACTTTAAGAGTGAAAGTTTCTTGGGTTTTTCCTAGAAAGGAGGTGATCCAGCCGCAGGTTCCCCTACGGCTACCTTGTTACGCAACTTGTGCCCATTATTACTAATGGAGTTGGACTATATCTTCATCCCTACTATCATAATAAGGAGCCAACGTGTAGTCTCTACGGGGTCAAACCAGCTTGCACGTCATACATGAAACATCTTTCACATAAGATTCAACAAGCTTTTTAAAAGTCTCATAACTGGCAGTCTTAATATATAACCTTTTCGCTTCTCCGTGGCCGTCTTTTTGAACAGAACCACGAACATTGTATTTATTAAGTTCTACCAGGATGTGATTGATTTCTTTCAGACTGTAAGCGTGCAACGCTAAACTTGCAGTAGAATGAATTTTACAACCATCATCCATAAATAATATTGCCAGCATCAGAGGCGTGATTGATAAATCATCCGGAATTATTTTTATGCCATTCACGTAAAATGATTTTCTCAACCTCGTAATCTCCGCATGTCCGACCGTTCCAAATCTATAAGAATCGTGCGTTGAAACATACTGCGGCGCTGTTAAACATAATCTCTTCAAAAAAGCATATTTCCATAAAACATACTCCTTATGATCGGCCTTATGTTCAACTCGCAATCGGTATTCCTTTCCTGCACAATCTAAAGAACCGTCGCCAAGCAGACAACCAATAATCACCTCTTTTTCGAGAGATGTTAGTGTCACCTGCTTAATGACATTGGAACTTTTTGTATGAGACATTTTAGTCGACTTCCCTCGGTATCGCCCTTTCGCTTTACGCGAATTAGGGGTTCACCGATACAGTTGGATTTTACTATAGGATTACTCCTATAGGAAGCCATAAATTGACTTCACCCCAATCATTGCCCATACCTTGGGCGCTTACCTCCCTTGCGGGTTAGAACAGCGACTTCTGGTATAGACAACTTTCGTGGTGTGACGGGCGGTGTGTACAAGGCCCGGGAACGTATTCACCGCAGCATGCTGATCTGCGATTACTAGCGATTCCAGCTTCATGCAGTCGAGTTGCAGACTGCAATCTGAACTTAGGATGCTTTTGTGGGATTGGCTCCCCCTCGCGGGTTGGCGACCCTCTGTAACATCCATTGTAGTACGTGTGTAGCCCTGGGCATAAAGGCCATGAGGACTTGACGTCATCCACACCTTCCTCCGGTTTAACACCGGCGGTCTCCTTAGAGTGCTCACCATTACGTGTTCGCAACTAAGGACGTGGGTTGCGCTCGTTGCGGGACTTAACCCAACATCTCACGACACGAGCTGACGACAGCCATGCAGCACCTGTGTTAGGGCTCCCTTGCGGGCACTGCCTACTTTCATAGGCATTCCCTACATGTCAAGCCCAGGTAAGGTTTTTCGCGTTGCGTCGAATTGAACCACATACTCCACCGCTTGTGCGGGCCCCCGTCAATTTCTTTGAGTTTCAACCTTGCGGCCGTACTTCCCAGGCGGGACACTTAATGCGTTTGCGTCGGCACTGGGGAGTTTCTAAAGCTCCTCAACACCTAGTGTCCATCGTTTACGGCGTGGATTACCAGGGTATCTAATCCTGTTTACTACCCACGCTTTTGCCTCTCAGTGTCAGTTGCTACCCAGTACGTCGTCTTCACCACCGGTGTTCCTCCCAATATCTACGCATTTCACTGCTACACTGGGAATTCCACGTACCCTTTTAGCACTCAAGACAGATGGTTTCGGGCGCAATTCCCGGGTTGAGCCCGGGGATTTCACACCCGACTTCTCTATCCACCTACAGGCGCTTTACGCCCAGTAATTCCGAACAACGCTTGCACCCTCCGTATTACCGCGGCTGCTGGCACGGAGTTAGCCGGTGCTTCCTTTGGGAGTACCGTCACGTCCCATAGATATTAGCTATGGGAGGTTTCGCCCCCCCCGACAGGGCTTTACAATCCGAAGACCTTCATCACCCACGCGGCGTCGCTGCGTCAGGCTTTCGCCCATTGCGCAAAATTCCCCACTGCTGCCTCCCGTAGGAGTCTGGACCGTATCTCAGTTCCAGTGTGACTGGCCGTCCTCTCAGACCAGTTAACCGTCGTAGCCTTGGTAGGCCATTACCCTACCAACTAGCTGATGGTGCGCAGGCTCATCCAATGCCGATAGCTTATAAATAGAGGCCACCTTTCTTGAACACTCATTGAGCGCTCAAGGTATCCGGAATTAGCCTACCTTTCGGTGGGTTGTTCCAAAGCAAAGGGTAGATTACCTACGTGTTACTCACCCGTGCGCCACTTTACTACCGAGCACTCATAAAACCAACATACTCCAAACAGATACCAACCATCGTATCCTTAAATTGGCGTTTGTATTTAAAACCGAATTTCGGTAGTTTTATGAGTGCTCGGATTCCCGTTCGACTTGCATGTGTTAGGCGCGCCGCCAGCGTTCGTTCTGAGCCAGAATCAAACTCTCCAGTTAAATTTCTTAACCAAAGTATACTGCTTTAAAGTTGAAACTCTCACTAACTTATTTCACTCTCCTATTAAGTTTTCAAAGAAGTGTCTTGAAAAAAGAGGATAATTTACCCCTCTCGATTGTTTCTCGTATTAAATTGTCTTTGTTTTCAACTCGTTTTAATGAAGTTGACGCAACGGATGCGGTTTCTATAGTAAAACGAAAAATTGTCAAGGGTAAAAAACGATATTTTTTAAAAAAATCCGACCGTGCTATTTTGCCATATATAGCCTAATGAGTGGATTATATTCAAACACCCGCCAATAAGTATCGGATACTTAGCAAGTGAACCATTATATCAGTTTGAAATAAGTTCGGGGAAAAGCTTGATAAGATGTTCTTTAAGGATAAAATTGAACTGTGTCGTATCGGACATCATTTGTTTCAAGGCGCCCAAGATATATTTTTTAGTTTCTTCGGGAACCTCGCTGTCATTCAAAACGGTCTTTAGGAGGTCAAGAGAATATTCTGCCATTATAATCTCTTCAAACCTCTTTGCATCTTTCTTATCTATATTGACGATTGCGCCGAGCTTGATGTAAAGGTCGCGAATGGGCATCAGGGCCACCTTGTAAAACCTGCGCGATGCCTCGCCCTTTAAAAAAGCCGGGAGCAGTTTTTGGTAGCCATACCCTCCCCCAAATATCGAAAAAACAGCATATCTTGCAAAATCCTCGATATCTGCGTCTGAATAATCCATTTCGCGCGCTCCCTCCATAAACCCCATTAAAAGCTTCCCTGCCTCTTCATGCTCGACACGATCTTTCCCAAAGATATAAGGCGGCAACATCAACGAATATCTTGACTTGGCAATATATTTTCCCAGCCTAAAGGCCTTCTCTTGCCTATAGAGCTGACGGCGTTCCCAGCTGTCTGAACTTCTGTAATCACCATCTTTAAAACCGCTCTCCAGCATCTCTCTGATTATATGGCTTAAAAAATAATCTTTCCGCATAGTGAGCGAGGCAAGGGGACAGACAAAATAGATAAAAGCCTCAAATTGAACATCTTCCGGGACACGCCTAATGCCTTCATACCATGCATTGTAAAATACCTTATAAAATTTGCTTTCTGGATCTATCTCCCTCATTGCTCTTTTTGCAATAAGCTCAAAGAGCGGCAGTGTCTCTGCCAATGCTCCGTTGCAAGATCCATTCGCACCATAATAACGGGTTCTTTCCAGAAAATCGGCAAAAAGACCCAAAGTCTTTTCAAGCCTCTTGCCATGCAACCCCTGAAGAAGAGATACATAGTTCCCGATTGCCTTTGCGGACCTTTCACATGGAAGGCCTCTAAACACCTTTGAAAGAAACTGGTGGGCATAATCGATGTCGTCATCCCCGTTTGAACTCGCTATTAAATCCAAATAGAATTTGAA
This sequence comes from Deltaproteobacteria bacterium, assembly GCA_016180865.1. GTDB lineage: Bacteria > UBA10199 > UBA10199 > 1-14-0-20-49-13 > JACPAJ01. Next base: position 17,831 of record JACPAJ010000055.1, on the reverse strand, counting down.
TGCCTTATCCCACGCTTCTCCGTTAACCGCATCATCATAATATTTAGCCGCCATGTCGGAAAAGAAATCCTTTATGAAGTCAAGGTATGCCTCTTCATTCTCCAATCCGGGAAAATGCCCTTCCGGCAAGCCTTTGAGGCTGACATTTAGAATATCTTTATAGACCTTGTCGGAAAAATACGGCGCAAAACCCTGATATTTTTTCTCGCCTTCAAAAAACGGATAGTAGAGATCATAGATAACCACCAGTTTTTCGCCGTCATCACTCACCAGAGCATCGACCACGTCCCAGACCCACGACATCTCATTATTAAAAATCCTTCGAACGAAGGTCCAGAAATCTTCCCGCGCAGAGAGCCCTTCATGAATGGCGATCAACACAGCCTTCTTATCATCAAATCCGCTCGCGCACTTTAAGATAAGGGGAACGAGCCTCCAACAATCGGGCATCTTTGCCATTATATATCTTATGACCATGCGGCTCTTTGTCTCACCGCAGGCATCGAAGATAAATATTAACATCGGTTCAAGGTAGTCCGATTGCTTTTCCATTATCTCCGGCACCGCCTCTGTCAGGCCTATTAATACTTTGCCTATATTGTCCGGATTAAGGAGTTTTGAAGCTGACCACGCGACCACTTCGTGCCAGTTATAACCACCATTATAATTTGAAAACTTGATATCACCGAAAATAACCGGATCCAATTCGTCATTCGGGTTCTTGTAATAGTTTTTGTATTTTTCCTTCCCATTGATACTCTCCCTTGCCCAATCGATGAAGATGTTTTTTACGGTCTCAGTAAGAGGAGCTTGTATCTTTTTTCTGTCCTCCTCCGAGATAATGCCTGCCGCTATATTCCAAATGCGGCATATTGATTTGGTAAAGACCGGTATGCGGTCATTTTCGCCCAGTCTCTTCAGAGATACGGTCCATTCCACAAGCCTTGCGGCCATATCGGATGTCATGAGATATCTGTCACTATCGAACTGCGGAAACCATTTCTGTGAGAGGTATTCAGCAACTCTTGCCGGATAGAGCGTGTCTTTCCGCAATTCGTCCTCTTTAAGAAAGATGACCGTAGAAAGGACGGCCCTTGCAAATTTGTCCGCCAGCTTCTCATCGGTCCCAATGGCCTCGATTACCAGATCGACCGCAAGAAGAAAGACCTCGTTATAGTCTCTATCAAGAACATTATTATCATAGCCCGCGCCAAGAAGTTTTATGATGCCGTCGATCTCGCGCTCTTTCTCTTCCGGCGGGAGTCTTGTAAAATTCGTTACAAGTGTTCGAAACGAATTGACGTCATCTCTAAATTTCCATGGATTTTTCCACACCATTGTTTTCCCCTTATCGGGTCTCTCATCAAATTCACCCCAGCTATCTTGGTCTATCCCGCCAACACCATAAAGAGCCTCAAAGAAATTCAAAGGGGTTGCTCTCATTCTCTCAAGGTATTCCGAGACAACGCCTTGAAACGAAGGTTCTCCCTTATGAACTTCTCTTAGTTCTTCATATCTAAAATAAAGATTAATAATATCGTGCAGGAAATATGACGCCGCTTTTTTATCTGTCTTGCTTTGCTCCGCCAAGAATTCATAATAGCCGGATGTCGATCCTATCACATCTTCCTTTGCGGGGAGGTGGAATTTTCGGCCGACAAAAAGCAAAAGACCCTCGGCTATGAGCGAAGTATAGTAATTTCTGTATCCGTAACCTCTTGTCACTTTTTCAAAGACCTCTTCCGGCAGATTGAAGTAATAATTTGCTGCTGTTTCAAAGGCAGCTTCCGCGGAACAATCGGAGGCATAAACTCCTTTTTCCATGACTGACCTCAATGCATTTCTGAAAATAAACGAATCGGCAATTGGACGTGATTCAAAAAGACGATTAGTGGGCATCCGTCCGAGGTCGGCAAAATATCCGCCAAAGAGACCGGCTAACCTCTGATGAGCCTCGCATGGCGTTAGATCGGTAAAATTTTTCATGAATCCGGAGGCGCTGTTGGATTCAGGGCTTAATTTTAACGGGTATGTATCGTTTAACAGTGAAAAACCGGCGGTAACGATATCTGTCACTGCATTATCTCCGTGAAAGCGCGGGAATGTGGTTACTACATTTGATTTCGGTTCTTTGAAAAATGACATACTATCAGGGATAAACCTGACGAGCATTCTGCGATCAACATAGGTTCCGTTCGCAAGTTCACCTTCGGCGACCGACTGCATTAATGTAGCCTCAAGGGTGGCTATGCCTTCCAATTCTTTTTTATATTTTTCCTCAACGAGCTTTTGATGTTCTTTTTCCGGCTCTTTTAAAATATATTCATCACCGCCTTCGAGCCTTTTAAAATATGCGTCGGTCAAGGCCTTGACGATCTCAGTCATTGTCTCATCAGTTAAGAGCTGATTTTTAACGGGTGTGCCATCGGACAGGAGATGAACCGTAAGGAGAAACGGTTTCGCCTCCTTTTTTGCGGCATCATTTAACTGCGATAAAAAGAGCATCACCACCGGCAATTGATCGAACGCCAAAAATCCCGGCAACTCTAGGACGACATGCGTATAGGCCGGCCCGCCTTCAAGAACCATCTCCGGCATATTGATGGTCTCTCTGCCACGAATTATATTTGTATTTCTATCTCCCATTTTTATCCTCGTCAGGCAGTTTTATTGTAAAGTAACGTTGTATAATGCCCTTCGCTCCTCCATAATTGAACATTTCGACATGTCCATCTGTATATTTTTGATAATTAGACAGCATTTTAGCAAAATCTTCTTTTCCATCCCCATCCTTTGCCATATTTTCCATTGAAAATGTCGGCCTTATGACCGTCACGCCATGCCTTGAGATGATATGAAACTCGCAATCAGAAGAAGGATATTTTTTGTTAAGGTCTTGCATGAACTGCAGGAAGTACTTAAGGTCAGCTACAGATGGAAACATCGCCATCTCATCCATGGTAAGGTCATAAGACGGATGGATATGTATTTGAATTACTTCGACACGCCGTGAGCCGTCACTTTCTGCCCCGATCTTTTCTTTAATGAAGGGCCAGTCCGTGTAAACCATCGCCTTATTCCATTTATGAAAGATGCCGGTTTCAAACGTGGCCTCCCGATCTTTATGTTTAAAATAATTCCATCCCTCTTCATGGCGGGCCAATGGGACCAATGCAGTTATCTGATCCTCCACATCTTCTAGAGGCATTTCATACCAAAATCTCTTTTCCGAAAAGGGATTGATGCGAATGCGATCACCTTTTGTCCAACCCCCTTTGAATAAAGAACCGGTATAGTAAAGAATGGCCCCCATCAGCACCTTAAGCTCTTCTGAAAGGGATGGAAGAGCGGCGTCAGAAAATATATTAAAAATATCCTGCATCTGTTCATTTCCCCATTGAAAACCTTCTAATAAGAATAGCTCATCCTGAGAAAGACCTCCTGTATATTTATCATAGCTAATGACCGGACTTGAAAAGGTGCCGGCAAGGGCTTGGTATAAGGTAGGAAAATTCGGCCTTGCCGGATATTTTAGACTAAGGCTCCATACATCGTCTCTTAAGAATTTCAACTGGCCGTTAAAGACAGATTTACCAGCCAAGAGCATCAGTTTCAGCATATTCTTAAATGAAGCCGGCTCGGCCCTCATTTCACTAACGACCTCCGAAACCTGCCCGTCGCCTATTATCGGTGCCATGCACTTTGCAATATATGTGTTCAATTCCAGAGAGAGAGATTCGCTTCGCTCATAGAGGCCCCATAATGTGGATTTGGCGGCTTCATCATTCTTCCACGCCCATGCCGCAAGGAGGGCCGTTCCGCGTTTTTTAATGCTTACGTCATAATTTTCGTTAAGTATGATACTCGTTACAAACTCATATGCACCGCTCCTCTCCTGCAACGGTAGATTATAGAGCCCCGGCAGAAGGTGGTGCAATAAAACAGGGTCGCTTTTCTTTTCTTCGAGCACTTTAACGTCAACCTTGTGACCTTTAAGGAATTCTTGGGCCTCCAATGCCTTTTGCGATGGGGGAACCTCGCTATTCTCATAAAAATCTACCAGCTGCGATGTTATTATAAGAGGTTCTCCGGAAGAGAGCGAAAAATTAATCATTTTGCCGGGACTGCTTAGGTAAAGACCGCCCTCTTCCTCTCGCAGGAAATTGCCATCTTCAACTAATATGGCCGGCGGCAGAGATCTGAAATCGGGCCATGTATCTGTAAGATAGGCATATCCATTGTTACAGCCGTCGATGACGCTTTTGAGGCTTTCCGGGGCGGCGTCTGGTCCGACGAATACATCACCGGAATCAACCATTTTTTTCAGTTCGGCCGCAATCCGCTCAAAGAGTTTCTCCGAATCGATAAAACCCGCTACATCCGAGCGGCGAATGCCTCCCCCACTATTTCTAGCTCTATCGATCCCGTCAGAATTTACGAATTCGGCAGGATTCAACGCTATGCCTTGGTGTTGTGAACGAAGGTTCAACCCGTAGAGAATAATGTCGCCGTCTTTAATCAGTCTGGGCTTTTCTTCTAAAGCCTCGGAGGTAACAAAATCTATCACGGCCTCCGCTCCCTTTTTGGCCAGATAATTAATATCCACGCTCCCCATCGAGGCGCTCGTATCGACGATAATACATTGTTTATTTTCTACCTCCACCTCCTGCTCTTGAATCCGCACACTAGGGTAATAATGATGCGTCTCCTCAGTGAAGTGATCCTTATCGTCCTTGCGCACATTATATAGATTATATGTCGACGCGCATTTCGGATGCAGTGCAACACTGATGCCGGCAATATTGCCAAGGCCGCCATCGGCATAAAGAAGCGCCCGGAAGGGATCGCTCTTGTCATCTGGCTCAATACCTATTGGGACCGGAACATATTTATCCTTATCGCCGTTATCAGGAATGATAATTGGATTAGGCAAAAGTTTAGACTCGGCCTTGGGAAGTTTTGGGACGACAAAATATGAAGGGAAGTCGCAATTAGAAAAACCATCTTTTGGTTTGACGGTATAATCCTTCAGATCAATGAACAATATCGGATTGGTTCCCGCAGGGATGGGAATAAGAAGAAGTTCAGCTTCTATCGAGGCCCCGCTCTTGTAAAAAAGCGGCGTACCGGAATCTGCCGGTATCAGATAGATTGGCGTTTTGCGCTCCCACACCCACCAATCACGCCCACCGACGTTTTTCTTTGCAATACCCCACGGATTATCTTTGAAAAATTCGGATATTTGCGCGATATCTGTTGCCGGCTCAAGGGAAGCCTGCAATTCGGATGGGTCCTTGGCATCAAGGTCGTTATGCGTCTCCGCAATTGACGCCTCAATGAGACGTAAAAATGGTGAAATCGCCCATACCATAGGTTTATTTTATTATCGGCAGCGGCAAAAATAAGTTGCTATGAAAAAACGTCCAATGCAATGGCAGGAGCAGCCAAGAGATCAATAATACTCTTGTAAGGGTTTTACTGTAATCCCCTTTTTAAATGATTTTACCGATTCTGCCGCAGCCTTGGCCCCTTCTATTGTTGTGAAATACGGCACATTGTGTTCAAGCGCTGTGCGACGGATGATAAATGAATCGCCGATCGATGGTTTGCTGTCGGTTGTGTTTATGACTAGCGCGATTTTGCCGCCTGAAATCGCATCGACTACATGCGGCGAACCCTCGCGGAATTTATTGATTCCCGTCGCAGGAATTCCATTCTCCAGAAGAAATAATCTTGTGCCGCGCGTAGCAATAATTTTAAATCCGGATTCGACCAAAGAAACAGCGACTTCAATGATTCTATCCTTGTCCTCATCTTTAATGCTTATAAAAACGGTGCCCGATCGAGGCAGTTTATTTCCGGCCGCTTCCTGCGCCTTTGCAAATGCCTCACCGACTGTTTTTCCGATGCCCATTACTTCGCCGGTTGATTTCATTTCCGGACCGAGAAGCGTATCCACGCCGGGAAATTTGTTGAAGGGGAAAACGGGAGTTTTGACGGAATAGTGCCCCCTCTCCCTAACCCTCCCCCTCGAGGGGGGAGGGAAAAGGGAGGGGGTGAGAGCTTTCAACTTATGCCCCACCATCACCTTTGTTGCAATTCTTGCGAGCGGCAAACCAATAGCTTTTGAAACAAATGGGACCGTGCGCGAGGCGCGCGGGTTGACTTCGAGAATGTATATCTCCCCATTCTGCACAGCAAACTGAATATTCATAAGCCCCACTACATTCAACGCCTTTGCAAGAATTTTTGTTTGCCTTTCGATTTCGGCAACCATTCCTTTTGACAGCGTATGCGGCGGCAGGACGCAGCTGCTGTCGCCGGAATGAATGCCGGCTTCTTCGATATGTTCCATAACGCCAGCCACAAAAACATCCGTTCCGTCGGAAACCGCATCGACATCAACCTCAATCGCGTTCTTTAAAAATCTGTCGACCAGAACCGGATGCTCCGGCGAAGCTTTGACCGCATAGTTCATGTAAAATTTTAATCCGCTTTCATCATAAACAATTTCCATAGCGCGGCCGCCTAAAACATAAGAGGGCCTTACTAAAACAGGATAACCGATTTTTTCGGCAACGGTTATTGCTTCATCAACGTTAGTCGCCAGACCGGCTTCGGGCTGTTTTAGCTTTAATTCTGCGACAACTTTATTAAAAAGTTTTCTATCCTCCGCCCTGTCTATATCCGAAGGATCCGTACCTAAAATTTTTACTCCGGCTTTTTTGAGCGGCAATGACAGCTTTAGCGGAGTCTGGCCGCCAAACTGCACAATAACTCCGAGAGGATTTTCCCGGTCGATAATCGGCATCACGTCATCAAACGTTAAAGGCTCAAAATATAATTTGTCCGATGTGTCATAATCAGTCGAAACTGTTTCGGGATTGCAATTGATCATTACGGATTTTATTCCAATTTCTTTCAGCGCCATGCTCCCCTGCACGCAGGAGTAGTCGAACTCAACGCCCTGGCCGATGCGGTTTGGGCCGGAACCGAGGATTATCACCGTGCGATTTTCTGTCATTGCGAGGGGCGAAGCCCCGAAGCAATCTCCTGAATTCAATTGTGTTCGGGAGATTGCTTCGCCTCCTTTGGAGGCTCGCAATGACGGGAAATCATCATCCTCTTCCCCTTCTGTAGAATAAAAATACGGCGTATGCGCGACAAATTCCGCGGCGCAGGTGTCGACGGTGCGGTAACTTGGTTCGATGGTGCGATGGTTCGATGGTGCGATGGTTATAGATTTTATTTTATGCAAAAACCATGGGTCAATTTTTGTCAGCTCATAAACCTCATCCACACCTATCCCCTGCCTGAATGCTTCGCCTATCCATAATATTCTATCCGGCGCCGGTTTCTGCAGATGCTTTAAAATTTCTTCGTGCGTTGCGCCCTCGCAGACGTCCAATCCGAACCACCCGCATTCAAGAGAGCGAAGCGCTTTCAAAAACGATTCCTCAAATGTCCTGCCTATCGCCATTACTTCTCCAACGGATTTCATTTGTGTCGTAAGAATCGGTTCCGTATGAGGAAATTTTTCAAAAGCAAACCTCGGAATTTTTGTAACGACATAATCGATAACGGGTTCAAACGAAGCGAGAGTCTCTTTTGTAATATCATTGGGAAGTTCATCGAGCATATAGCCTATCGCTAATTTCGCGGCTATTTTTGCAATTGGAAAACCGGTCGCTTTTGAAGCAAGCGCGCTCGAACGCGAAACGCGTGGGTTCATTTCAATTACAATCATTTTGCCGTTTTTGGGATTCACGGCAAACTGTATATTTGAACCGCCCGTATCAACACCGATTTCGCGTATCACGAAAATCGCCGCGTTGCGCATCGCCTGATATTCTTTATCGCTTAACGTTTGCTGCGGCGCGACCGTTATAGAATCGCCGGTGTGAATCCCCATCGGATCCACATTCTCTATCGAGCAGATGATAACAACATTATCTTTTTTATCTCTCATCACCTCCAGTTCATACTCTTTCCAGCCAATAACACCCTCTTCCAACAGGATTTGATGGACCGGGCTCGACATTAAACCATATTCTACCATCTTAACGTAATCATCTGAATTATAAGCGATATTTCCGCCGCTGCCACCTAACGTAAATGCCGGACGAATGATAGCCGGAAAACCAATGTAATCTTTCGTTTTCATTGCTTCTTCCATTGAAGTGACAATGACGCTTTTGGGAACGTTGAGGCCTATTTTTAACATCGCTTCTTTAAAAAGATGTCTGTCTTCGGCTTTTTTTATCGCTTCAATATTGGCAGCCAGAAGTTCAACTCCATATTTTTTGAGAACACCCGTCTCCGCCAATTTCAGCGATAAATTCAAACCGGTTTGACCGCCAATCGTTGGAAGAAGCGCATCGGGCCGTTCTTTTTCAATTATTTTTGCGAGAAAATCTAATGTGAGAGGTTCGATATAAGTGGCATCGGCAAGTTCGGGATCGGTCATAATCGTCGCCGGATTCGAATTAACGAGGACAACTTTATAACCTTCTTCCTTCAAAGCCTTACAGGCCTGCGTGCCGGAATAATCGAATTCACACGCCTGGCCGATAACAATCGGCCCGCTGCCGATGAGGAGAATTTTATGTATGTCTGTTCGTCGTGGCATTATCTTCGGATTTCTGATTTCTGACATCAGACTTCGTTAGAAAGAAATCAGAAGTCCGATGTCAGAAATCCGATTACATCATAGCAATAAATGCGTTAAACAAGTACGCGGCATCATGCGGCCCGGGGCTTGCTTCCGGATGATATTGCACGGAGAACGCTTTTAATTTCGAAGCCGCCAGCCCTTCAACCGTGTTGTCGTTTAAGTTAATGTGAGTGATTTCAAAACCACCCTCCCCCTCACCCCCTCCCATCGAGGGAGGGGGAATGGCATCCACCGCAAATCCATGATTCTGGCTCGTTATCTCAACGCGGCCGGTCTTTAGATTTTTTACCGGCTGATTGCCGCCGCGATGCCCGAATTTTAATTTATAAGTCCGGCCTCCAAGCGCCAGGGCTAATAATTGATGGCCCAGGCAAATTCCAAAGATCGGAACCTTCCCAAGCAGCTGTTTGATATTTTCTATCGCGTACGTCACTGCAGCCGGATCGCCGGGCCCGTTGGAAAGAACTATTCCATCGGGCTTCATTGCCAGAACATCTTCCGCGCTCGTAGCAGCCGGGACAACCGTCACGGCGCAGCCCCTCTCCTGAAGCATGCGAATGATATTTAACTTAACGCCGAAGTCGTAGAGAAGAATATGAGGCCCCCTCTCCCCAACCCTCCCCCTCGAGGGGGGAGGGAGAAGGGAGGGGGTGAACACTTCTTTACAAGTCACTTCTTTCGCCAGATCCTGTCCGTTCATTGAAGGAAGCGCACGCACTCTGGAAAGAGCATCTTCGGGCAGTTTCTCGCAGATAAATAATATCGCCGGCATCGCTCCCTTGTCACGGATATGGCGGACAATCGAACGGGTGTCAAAATTTGTCCCAGCGGCAATTTTCTGCCTTATCAAAAATTCGGCAAGCGTCTCTTTTGAACGCCAGCTGCTTGGGGCATCGCAATAAGACTTGACTATAAACCCCGCAACCTGCGCTTTGCAAGACTCCATATCGTCCGGATTGATGCCATAGTTGCCGATGTGGGGATAGGTCATAACGACAATCTGCCCATGATACGACGGATCGGTCAAAATTTCCTGATATCCTTGTATAGATGTGTTAAAAACCACTTCACCGGAAGTTTCGGTTTCGAAGCCGAAGGAATTTCCCGAAAAAACCCTACCATCCGCCAGCAGGAGATATGCCTTTTTCATGGTCAAATACTACGCGGCCTCCAACAATCGTGTATAAAACTTTTCCTTTCAGTTTCCAGCCTTCAAACGGCGTATTGCGGCTTCTTGAGTAAATCTTTGACGAATCGATTGCAACATTATCATTAACATTAAAAATCGTAATATCCGCTGCCGAACCTTTTTTGATGCCTCCGGAATATTTGCTCTTTTTCAAAACATTAAGCCCCGAAGCAAAGAGCTCTATCATTCTTTTAAGAGATAGTTTTTTCTCGTGAACCAGCTTTAACACAACCGGCAGCGACGTTTCCATTCCGATCACGCCGAACGCGGCCGTATCAAACCCCAATTCCTTATCGACCAATCCCTGCGGCGCATGATCGGACGCTATCGCATCGATTGTCCCGTCGGCAAGGCCTCTAATAAGCTCTTTTACATCTTCGGCGCTCCTTAGCGGAGGATTAACTTTAAAGTTCGTATTATAGCCCCGGACGGCTTCATCGGTCAGAACAAGATGATGCGGCGTGCAATCGGAAGTTACATTAATGCGCTTTCTTTTTGCGGCCCTGATTAATTCAACCGAACCTGCAGAACTTATGTGAGTCAGATGGAAATGAGCGCCGGTCAATTTGGATAGCGCGATATCTCTTGCCACATGCGCCTCTTCGGCAGCGCTCGGGAGGCCTCTTAAGCCAAGTTCGGTAGCGACCCAGCCTTCATTCATCACACCGGATGCGGCGAGGTTTGTATCCTCGCAATGATCCATTATCGCCAGACCAAAGGTAGAGGCATATTCAGCGGCCCTTCGCATTAAAAGCGAATTCATTACAGAACGGCCATCGTCTGATATAGCCGCAGCTCCTGCTTCGGCCTGATCGCCTATATCGGCAAGCTGCTCGCCTTTAAGGGTTTTGGAAATTGCTCCAACGGGGAAAAGCCTTGATAATCCGACCGAACAGGCTCTTTTAAGCAGACATTCCGTGATACTCCCGCTATCGTTAACAGGATTAGTATTTGGCATGCAGCAGATGGACGTAAAGCCTCCCGCCACAGCCGCCTTAAGGCCGCTTTCAATGTCTTCTTTGTATTCAAACCCCGGCTCGCGAAGATGAGTGTGAATATCGACAAATCCCGGCGCAATAATCGCGCCTGAAACATCTATTGCCGATCCGTTCGCGCCGGCACGGCTGCCGCCGGCACGGCTGCTGCCGGCACGGCTGCTGCCGGCACGGTCAGCGCCCTTTTTGATATCGAAAATTTTGCCGTCACGGATAATAACAGAAAATTTTCCGTCAATATTATTTAACGGGTCTATCACATGACCGTTTTTTATAATAATTTCATTCATGTTCTTTACCGCCGCACAGCAAATAAAGCAGCGCCATTCGAACGGCGACGCCGTTTTCAACCTGATCTAATATCACAGATTGCCCTCCGTCCGCAATTTCAGGTTCGATTTCAAGGCCGCGGTTCACCGGGCCCGGATGCATTATTACAAGATCTCTTTTAGCGAACTTCATTATTTCGCGCGTTAAACCGAAATACTTGGAGTATTCCCTTGCACTCGGGAAGAAGAAACCGTCCTGCCGCTCCATTTGTATTCTGAGCATCATTAAAACATCGGAAGCCTTAACGGCATTTTCAAGTCTTGTGTGAACAGCAACGCCGTATTTATCTATATCCGCCGGCAGGAACGTTTTTGGAGCACAAACATGAACTTTTGCCCCCATCTTTTTCAGAAGAATCATATTGGACCGCGCAACTCTTGAGTGAAAAATATCTCCGGCTATTGTAACATTGAGCCCTGCAACGCCGCCTTTCGCGTCCTGAATTGTCATCAGGTCCAAGAGCGCCTGCGTCGGGTGCTCATGCATTCCGTCGCCGGCGTTTATCACGGAGATCTGGGGAAACGCTTTGGCAACCTCCCATGGAACGCCGGCCTCTTTATGCCTGATAACGATAATATCCGCCTGCATCGCGGCAAGGTTTTTGATAGTATCTAAAATCGTCTCCCCTTTTGCCATTGAACTGCCGCTCTTCGTTATGACTGCGGTATCGGCCGAAAGCCTTTTAGCGGCAATATCAAAAGAGAGGCGCGTTCTGGTGCTGTCCTCGAAAAAGCAAAGAAGAACCTGCTTTCCGCGAAGCGTCGGAACTTTTTTAATCGGCCTGTAGGAAATTTCCTTAAGGGCGCGGGCGTTCTGCAGAATCAAATCGACATCCTTTTTTGTTAAATCGCGCGCCGAAAGGATGTGTTTAACTGATAATGTCATTTTTTATCTTTAACTACGATCTGATTGACTCCGTCAAACTCCGCCATCATAACCTTGACGTTTTCTGTGGCGGTAGTTTTTAATTTCTTTGCGACATAATCTGCCTGAATCGGTATCTCGCGCCAGCCCCTGTCAACCATGACTGCAAGCTGCACGAATTTAGGCCGCCCGAAATCTATCAGCGCGTCAAGCGCCGCTCTTATAGTGCGGCCGGTGTAAAGAACGTCGTCAACTAATATTATCCCCTTCCCTCCAATGGAAAAGGGCAATTCCGTTTTTCTGACAACCGGCTGCTCATCGACTTCCGACAGATCGTCCCTGTATAAATTTATATCCAGGCTTCCCACATCGACAGGCTGCTTCAGCACTTCTTTAACTTTTTTTGCGAGCCATTCGGCCAGAGGGACTCCGCGGGAGCGGATGCCTATTAATGCGACCTCATCCATATTTTTATTCCGTCTGATAATGGCTTTTGCCATTTTAGCCAGCGATTCGTCCATTTGAGCTTCGCTCATCAAGTGTTTTGTAATCATAAAATTATCTTCATGTTTTTCCAATGAAGCCAAAAAAAAGCCCTCCGCTTGCGGCGAAGGGCCTTTGCCTATTCCAATTTCAACCCCTTTTTCAGTCATAAACTGAGCTGCTATATATGAAAAAGAGGGTTAGATGTCAAATGGTATTTTGGTATTTTTGTATTTCTTCTCACCAAGTGCGTGATAAAGCAAGACTTGTAAGCGCAAGCGTGCTTAAACCAGAAAAAATACCGATCCAGCTTTCCGGAGGTATGCGGCGCCAGTCGACATCTATGGTGTCGCCCGGGTTAATCGTTATGTTATTCATATCCCTTTTGTGAAGGCGTTTCTTTTTGCCATCGGCTGAAACCAGACTCATCTTGCCTGTAGCCATCTTTGTCGTGCCTCCGGCAAGACTTAAATATTGTGATAAATTATAATAAGGATTGAACGGGTAAGCGCCCGGACTTGCAACGCCTCCTAAAATGAACACACGATCCTCATAAGATGGATAAAATATGTTGTCGCCCGGCAGCTTGGGAATATTATAATCAAAATTATTCTTTTCTGTGATCATATGCGGCACAAAAATAACGTCGCCGTTTTGCACGTTAAAGGCCATCATATCAGCCTCGTTGTCTGAAATATCTAGAACGCTTTTTTTCCCATCGATAAACCTAACCGCTCGAATCGGAGATCCCTTAGCTGCACCGACCGAAAAACCACCAGCTAATTTTATCACTTCGTTTAAATTTTGTTCTACATTTAATTCATATTCACGCGGCCTCATTACCGCGCCAACAACTTTGATTACGCCTTTCTTTAGAGGAACATAGACAATGTCATTGTCAAGCAGATATGGGTTATCCTTCAGATTTCCAAAGAGTTGAAATGAAAGAAGATCAATCTTTTGCTCGTATTCCCCCTTTCTGCGAACTTCGATATTCCGTTCCGATCCCTGTTCATCCACGCCGCCAGCCCTCATTAATATTTCAGATAGCCTATCGGATGCCGTAATACGATACGTACCGGGATTCTTGACTTCTCCTAAAACGTGTACCTGATATGTAAGGCCCGACATGGTCGGTTCGGTCATCATCATCCCCTTCACGGCATAGTCCTGTTCATTTAATATTGAAGAACCAAGCCTGTTGGCAGACCCAGTTTCACCTACTCTAAAACTCATCCCTGAAGAAGTCTGCATATTCTGTTGCTTATTAAGACCTTGATTATCATCGCCATAGGAATAAACAGGATAAACAACAAACTGAACTATAATTAATACCGATAATACTCTATACAAATATTTCATAGTGTCCTCACTCTCGTATATTAAATAATTTTAAACACATTTAAGCATTACACCTCGGCTGATTTAAACTGACCTCTGTTCTTCAATCTGTCCAGATAGTTCATAAAAAAAGCCGAAAACATCCCAGCGAAAATTGAAACAGTAAAACCGACTATTACCATCATCTTTCTTTTTGGTTTATATCTTGTCGATGGCGACTTTGCCCTATCGATGGTTTGAAATGCCAGCTCATCCTTTGCCTCTTCAATTTTTGCGATTTCATACTGCTGAGTCAAAAGCTGGTTAATCTCTTCCAAGAGTTTTCTGCGTAGCGTTAAATATTGGAGATAAACCTGCTGTGGGACATCTTTCACAACCAATATCTCGTCTAGCTGTTTATCAAGCTTCTTCCTTTCCTTTTGCAAATCGGCAAGTTTAATAAACTCGCTTCCCATCAGTCTGTACTCCATATCCCATGTATCAGCGATTTTTCCTGCAGAATCAATCTGGACATCCACCTTTGACTCAATGCTCGACACTCGCTGATTCTTGTAAAATTCGTTAAGTTCCTTACCTGCATTAAGAAGATCTTGCTTGTTCTGATCGAGCTGCTTTTCTATAAATATCCTGTTCCTTTTGGCAACTGTGAAGGAATTGCTGTTTATAAAAGCCTGAAGCCCCTCAATATAGCCATTGGCAACGTCGGCTGCAGTTCTAGGATCACCGAATTCGACAACTATATTAATAACACCATTTTTTCTATCGTCGTTAATTTTAACTTTGGACTCAAGGCGTTTTACAGCCCGTTCCATATTGACCTTTGGATCATCACCGTTAACGCCAAGGGCCCCCATCAGATTGTTTGAATTAACAACGTATTCGGCCAAAGTCCTCGTTTGCAGCAGCGCCATAAGCTGCATAATCGCACCACTACTGCCTCCTAGTCCGGCCATCGATGCCAAACCACCAAACTGGCCTATAGCTCCTGCAAGTCCACCTCCGCCTCCGCCACCTTTGCCTATCGGCATAATAGTAGCCTTTGATCTGTATACTTCAGGAGAAATCAGGCTAATAATTATTGTCACAACTGTTATCACAGCCACAACACCCGCTATAAGTTTCTTCCTCACTTTTAAAGTGTTCCAATATTCTATTAAATTTATCTCGTCGTCTGGCTGGCTAAGGTAGTTATCCATTTTATCTTCCTTTCTGTTACGAACCCCATTCTCCTTCCGGAACGATTTCTTTCAAAGTTTGCACAGTTTCATGATTATTATCACCATAAAATTTCAGAATGTGATCAATCCTGCTGTTAAACCACTCCCATTCGGGCACTTTAGTCTTGCCAATCGTAATATCTTCGAATCTGGTTTTTTCTTCAGTCTCTTCATTTAAAAGCTCTTCATGCACTTTTTCACCATCCCTTAATCCGATATACTCAATTTTTATATCCTTATGCGGCTGGCGGCCCATAAGAAAAATCAGGTCTTCCGCCATTTCGGATATTTTAACCGGCTTCCCCATATTGAGTATAAAAATCTCTCCGCCGTTTCCAATGGCAGCCGCCTGCAGAACCAGCTGCACAGCCTCATCAATGAGCATAAAGTATCTTGTAGCTTCCGGATGAGTCACGGTCACAGGACCTCCGCGCATAATCTGATCCAGAAATTTTGGAACAACGCTTCCGGAGCTTCCAAGCACATTTCCAAACCTCACTGCCACAAACCTTGTCTTGCTAAAACTGCTAAAACCCTGAACAACAAGCTCACATGCTCTTTTGGTAGCCCCCATAATGCTGGATGGCTTTACAGCCTTATCGGTAGAAATTAAAATAAAACTTTTAACACCATATTTGTCGGATGTTTCTGCTAAAACTTTCGTTCCACCGACATTATTTCTTATAGCCTCCGCATTGTTGGACTCTAGCAGCGGAACATGTTTATAGGCGGCTGCGTGGAAAACTATGTCCAGCTTTTCCATTTCAAATACATTTTCGACATAGTCTTTATTTGCAACATCTCCAAGAACGTATTTTATACCGGAATCCCCAAGACTTTCACGCAGGCTATACAATCCAAATTCAGATTGATCAAAAGCTATTACAATCTTCGGTTCATATCTCAATACCTGTTTAACAAGCTCACTGCCGATGGAACCAGCCGCTCCAGAAATTAGGATTGATTTGCCGTGCAGATAATCCTTAATTTTATCGAGGTCAAGATCTCTCGGCAGCCTCCTCATTAAATCCGCCGGCTCAACATTTCTAACATTGGAATTCATTTCAAGGAGCCTTGAAAAACAGGGAATGATCCTGCATACAATATTTTTCTTCCTGCAGCGCTTTACAACCTCTCTGAGCCTTTCTCCGTTGATTTCTGCTATGGCAATAATAACTTCTTCCACCTTATAATTGTCCACAATATCTTCCAAATCGCCCAGAGGGCAGCTCGAAGAAATATCTAACAATAAATCTGCCGCCACCAATCAAAAATACCGTCATTAACCAGTTAACTATAAGAGTGCGCGACGGCAAATTGATATGCGCAAAATAAAAGGTAAGCACAAGGGCCAAGGATGCAACCGAAATCGCCCTTAAAACCGTAACCAAAAAATCAACGCTTGCGTATCTTAACACCGCCCTATATAAACCCATCTTAAGAAACACAATAAGCTGCGCTAATACAGTAATTCCAAAAATAAACCACCATTTAAAATCAGTCGGAGCATGCGTGGAGCCTGTAAGATACCAAGAAATCGTAATCGCCGCATAAAGAAATGCAATATCGCTAACTATGAGGGCAAATTGTTTAGAGCTTATCTTTATCACTGATAATATCCTACCATCTTTAACATCGTTTTTAACAGCAGCTTAATGTCCATCGACATATTACGTGTTTTGACATATTTAACTGCCAGATTTAACTTAGCCGGCAATATGGATTCGGCATACATTTTTTCAACATTTTCACCGGCTAACAAAAGTTTTTCTTCATTAAAAAACTCGATTGACGCGATATCGGTTATGCCGGGCCGAACCGATAATACCTGATCGCGCACTTCATCTGGATACATATCTACAAATTTAGGCACTTCCGGTCTTGGCCCAACTAAGCTCATGTTCCCCAAAAAAACATTAAAAAGCTGCGGCAACTCATCAAGCTTGTATTTACGCAGGATACGGCCAAGTTTTGTAACTCTTTTATCCAGCGATGCCGTTATTAAAGCCCCCTTCCCGGAAACCTCGCCAAAACTCATCGTTCTAAACTTTATTATTTTAAAAATCAGCCTTCTGAAACCAGCACGCTCCTGTCTGAAAAAAATCGGCCTGCCGGAACTAACCCAAACTACTGCAGAAATCAATAACAAAAGCGGAGAAAAAACAATCAACAGCATTGAGCTGCAAACTAAGTCAAAAATCCGTTTCAAAAACATATCCATCTATTTTTTTAATATTGAAGTGATTGTCTGAACAACCTTTCCGCAATCCTCAATTGTCATTTTCGAAAATATCGGCAAACTGATGGATTTTTGGAAAGCTTGCGTTGCTTCAGGAAAATCTTCAGGTAAAAGTTTGTATTTCATTCGCCAATAAGGATGTAAATGCAAAGGGATAAAATGAACGCTACAGCCTATACCATTAGAAAACATCTCTTTGATAAAAGAATCCCTTTCAATAGCGGCGCTATCAGCCAACCTGACAACATACAGATGCCATGCATGACAATCACCGGCATTTGCTGTCGCCGGCAATATCAATGGAAGACCAAAAAGATTTTCACTGTAAAACTTAGCTATAGACTCTCTTTTTTTCTGAAAGTCATACGCTCTTTTCAGCTGATGTATTCCGATCGATGCTGCAATATCAGTCATATTATATTTATATCCGGGCGCCACCACTTCATAATACCATGAAGGCCTGTCGGAAGTGTATCTTGCAAAAACGTCTTTGTCTATT
>JACPAJ010000121.1 GCA_016180865.1 Deltaproteobacteria bacterium | reverse complement strand
AGGCCGATTTTTGACGATGCAATATCGGGATATTTTTCCTTATAAAAAGAAAATACGCCGTCTCTGATTCCAACATGCGCTTTATCATTGTCATCATATTCCTTGGATAAAACTTCCACGCCTATCTTTTTTACATATGGAAGAGTTCTGTCTATGCCGCCGGCTGTTATTGACTCGTCAATCGCATGGCGCGGCGATCTGAAGATGTGAGTCGGCCTGTTATGGCAATCAATGCAGTCCATTTTACGGAGCTCGCCTTTTGCAATGTCATCGCCGGTCGGCGGATTGTCGGAACTTACATAAGTAGTTTCGCGGCCGTCTTTGTGTTTGACTTTTACCCATGGAATATCCTGCCGTCCTTTGTCTCTTGCCACGTAGTAAACTTCGTCCTGTCCCACGTGCCAGTGGATGCCGGTAGGAGAAATCCCTCCGCCGACATTTACGAGCATAAAAAACTGGCGCGGAGTATTTTTCTCGTCATCTTCATAATGAATTCTCATTATCTGCTTTGCGCCGAAGAATTTCGAAGGCCAGTGGCATTGTTCGCACGTGTCGGCCGACGGACGCAGGTTATGAATCGGCGTTTCTATAGGTGTTGGATATTTTTTAAAAAGAGTTGCATATACCTGATATAAGCCGGCAAGTTTCGATTTTACGTACCATGTCGCTCCTTTTCCAACGTGGCATTGCACGCATTCAACCCGCGCATGCGGAGAACCTTTGTATGTCGTAGCCTCAGGTTCCATAACTTTATGGCATAATTCAGAGCAGAAATGGACGGATTCGGTGAATTCATAGGCCCGAAAACTTACGCCGAGCACCAAAAGGCCTACCAGAGAAGTTCCAAGAATAAAAACATACAGCTGCACCCGTTGATTTTTGACATTAAAATCAAATCTTGGAAAAGCCGGCGCTTCAATGCCCACCTGTTTATGGCGCCTTCTCCATTCCCTGTACATGCCGACGGGTATCAAAAATAAATAGAAGAGCAGCAGAGCAGGAAACAGCGTGTAGGCAAGCATTCCTATAATAGGATTAAGACGGACGCCTAAGTAATCGAGAAGGAGAAGGATGGCCAAAATAATAAAGACCATTATTGCCATGACGCCGGCAAAACGGCTCATCGGGTTTTGATATAATTTGGGCGATTTGCTCATTTCTTTTGCTCCTTTATTTATATCCAAAAAGCATTGAATAAATGATCAAGACAATAAGAGTTATCCCTATCGCCAGACATGTAATCCCGAACGCGTAAATTAGTTTCAGTTTTTTCTTTGAGATGGGCGGAGCAATTCTCTTTTCAAGTTCGTTTGCCTGTACGAGCTCTTCATATTCTTTGTTTCTGTCATGTTTTAATTCGGATAGAGATGTCCTGCCAGTGAATATGACCGGATCCATCGGAAAGGACTCCGGTCTCAGATGAGTGTTAAAGAAGTGAATTGTAAATATGAAGCCGGCCGCGAGCAAAGCTTCATCGCTATGAATTATCGTTGCCACATTAATAATCCAGCCCGGCAAAACATGCGTGAAAATTTCCGGGAACCATAATAGCAGTCCGGTCGCGCCGATAATGGCAACGCCCCAGAAGACCGCGAAATAGTCGAATTTTTCCCAATATGTCCAGCGCCCGTATGCCGGCCTCTTTCCAAAGCCCAAGAACCATTTCATTGTGCTGATAAAGTCGAGCAGATCCTGCCACGTTGGCACTAAAGAGTTTTTGCTCAACAGCAGCTGTTTTAAAGTCAGGTTGTTTTTCTTTTTATGCTGATAGATAGTGTAGAGGTGTACTCCAAAATATCCGAAAGTAATGACAGCGCAGATTCTGTGTATTGTGCCTGCAACGCCGACACCGCCGATAAGATTGGAAAGGAACGCAGCCCATCCCATATTGGCGAATTTCAGCATCATTCCGGTAATCGCAAGGCCGAAGAAACTGACGATGACGGAAAGATGCAGCAGGCGCTCCCTTAACGCAAACCGGACAAACTGGTGCGGTTCTTCAAAAACGTGCGTCATCCTCTTTTCATTGAGGCGCGCAAACGATTTTGGCAGCCACAAAAGGGTGTGAATGCCGAAGAATACAAATGTTCCGATCAGAAGAAAAGTCATTCCCCAGAACGTAAAGAAGAGAATGGGATATTTATAGCGGTTATGGTGAGTTGCTGCATGTTTCAACCACATTGCTCCGGCTTAGATGCGATTCCGGGTTGCTTGGTTTTAATATATCGTGTGCGCCGTGGCAGTCGGAACATTTGGCCGCTTTCAGATATCCGAGCTGATAAGCTTTTCCGTGATAGGTCTGGAAATACGTTTCGGCGACATCGGTGTGGCATGTGCCGCACTGGAAGCTGACCTCCTGCAGAAATTTATCTTTTTCCACGCGGGTGATATCGTGCGCTGTATGGCAGTCGGCGCACGAGGGAAGCTTTTCCGCCGATTCAGAAACATTTGTGCTGTGGATGCTTTTCGAGAACTGTTCATAAATTCCGCGATGGCACTTGGCGCATGTTTGCGGCAGATTTAAATGATTGACGGAAGAACGCTCATCTTTGGCTGGAAGCTCCATGTGCGATGTGTGGCAGTCTATGCAGACGGCGCTGCTTACAAGCCCGCTCTCCAGAACGCCTTTGCCGTGAGTGCTCATCTGATAACTTTTGACGATATCGACCTGCTCACCTTTGTATCTAAGAGCAGCTTTTTCACCTTCGCGGTGGCATTTTGCGCAAAGAGCGGGAACATTAATCCTGAAAATCGCCGATTTTTCGTCGAGCTTCGACTGTATCTTATGTGACCCATGGCAATCGGTGCAGTACGGAGCATCCGGATCGTCTTTGGCGCGGAGCTGTCCGTGTGTGCTCGAAGCATATGCTTCCGACTGCTGCACATGGCAGCTTGAACAGTCCACCGGACCCGCTGTATCGCACGGGCGGCCGTGCTCAGGCGTTACATCTGCATGGCATTTTACACATGGGATTTTTCCGTGCACGGAGAGAGAAATATCTTCCTTATGCACAAGCGGCTTTTGGTCCGCATGGCACTTTAAACAATCCCTGTCCGCCATGCCTATAACCAAAGAATCTTTGCGTATTTCATGAGGCGAGTGGCAATCCGTACAGGCGGGAATTGCTCCTGGTTTTTTCTCCCATAACTCGCCGCGAATAACTTTCTTGTGAACCTGCTCGATCATTACATGGCACTTGGAACAGGTTTTAGCGATTTTCCCCGGCCCAATCGTCGAGTTCGGGTCGGTATGCGGAAGAATGTTGTGCGAGCTGTGGCAGTCGTTGCAGGTTGCCGTAACAAGAAGGCCTTTTTTCAAAAGGCCCTCGCCGTGAATGCTTTCCCTGTAATGCTCTATGATGTTTTTCTCGGGTATATTATATAATTTCGCAACAGGCGCATCTTCTTTATGGCATCTGCCGCAAAGCAGCGGGATATTCATCTTAAACGTAGGCGAAGCCGAGTTGAAGCTTTTCAATATATCGTGTTTGCCGTGGCAATCGACGCATTTTGGAGCATAAAGCGCACCGCGTTTTAAGGCCTGGCCGTGAATGCTTGCGGAAAATGTTTCAACTTCGCCCCGGTGGCAATTTGAACAATTAACATCTTTTAACTCCGAAGGATGTGGAAGTTCCTTAACATCCACATCGTCATGGCAGCCTATGCAGGTTACGCTCGAATGAACGGATTTTGAAAACGCTGCGGAATCCACATATAAAGATATTTTTTGGCCTTTGCGTGTTGTGTAAAATGTCTTTTCGGAATGGCAGCCGAAACAGTCTTCATCCGAAACGGCAAACACAAGGCTTGGAACCAGCCCGGCCAGCAATATTATTATAGATAACGCGCGCTTCAACTGTTAGGTTATTTCTTTTCGCAGGCTTTTACGTCTTTCTTTTCTTTGTAGCACTTGCCTACGTCGTTCAAGTTTTCATCGCCTTTCATGGGCTTTACATGGCAGAACGTGCAGGGCTTGCCCTCTTTCTTGCCGATTTCGGCTGTTGTGAGCCCGAGTGTCGGCAGAAGAACCCATGATGCGACTACTGCTACCAAAGCTACCAGTACTGATTTTTTCATCTTTCTCCTCCTATTTACATGGGGGGAACGACCGGCGATAAGAATCACCGTTTCCCCCCAAACCCCTCTGCTCACCACTGGCAAAGCCAGACGGTGAGCAGCTTTATATTTTCTATCAAAAATAATTTACAGAAAACATATACAAGAGGCGGCCATTTTTTGTCAAATATTATAAATTTTTTTGCGGAGATAATTCCTTGACAATCGGCGTTTCTCCTCCTACATAAGGGCACCTATTAACAATAAAGAGGTGTAATTTATGACGGAACAGCTGAAAAACAATAGAATTGAAGAGTTTGTGCATGGCCTTGAAGATGTCGTTGTCTGCAAATCGAAAGTGAGCGATGTTGACGGCCAGAAAGGGGTGCTTACATACCGGGGGTTTGATGTTTATGACCTTTGCGAGCACGCAACTTTTGAAGAAGTCACATATCTTCTTCTTTTTGGCGCTCTTCCCGCGGCAAAACAGCTTGCGGATTTCAAAACAAAGCTGATTTCTTACAGAAGAATACCGAGCAGCGTTATAAAAATATTAAAAGACTGTCCGCCGGATGCGCACCCGATGACCGTTCTTCGCACCGGTATTTCGGCGTTAGGCTGCACCGATCTGTATGCCGACGACACAAGCATGGTTAATGAGATTGAAATTTCATATAAGCTGATTTCCCAGATTGCGACGGTTACAGCCGCGATAGCGCGCGTTAGGAGCGGAAAAGACCCGATTTCGCAGGATTCCACCCTTGGCCACGCGGCAAATTTCGTTTATATGATGACAGGTCACAGGCCGGATAAACTTACGGAACGGGTGATGGATATGTCGCTGATACTTCATGCCGATCATGAGCTTCCGGCATCCACATTTTCGGCTCTGGTGGTTAATTCTTCGCTGACCGACATGTATTCGTCCATTACCGCTGCGATCGGCAGCCTTAAAGGGCCTCTGCACGGCGGCGCGAACGAAACCGCGGTGCATAATATGTTGAAGATCGGTTCGCCGGACAATGTTAAAGTATATATGGATGAT
The DNA here is from genome assembly GCA_016180865.1 of Deltaproteobacteria bacterium. GTDB lineage: Bacteria > UBA10199 > UBA10199 > 1-14-0-20-49-13 > JACPAJ01. The sequence continues at coordinate 2,800 of JACPAJ010000121.1, read as the reverse complement.
GTTATAGCAAAGAAAAAGAAGGTGCCGGGAATTGGGCATCGCGTTTATAAAACATGGGATCCCCGCGCGGTGATTTTGAAAAAATATGCGAAGGATCTTGCAGCTGCGCGCGGCATGGAGCGCCTCTTTGAAACGGCGGAAGCTCTTGAAAAAGAATGTGTGAAAGTTTTTGGGCCGAAAAAGCTTTATCCGAACGTTGATTTTTATTCGGGAATAGTTTATCTCGCGCTTGATATTATGCCGGAAATATTTACGCTCCTTTTTGCCGTCGCGCGCATTTCGGGCTGGACGGCCAGGGTTCTGGAATATCTTCCGACAAACAGGATATTCAGGCCCCGCGCTCTTTATGAGGGAGACGAAGGCAAAAAATATATTAAAATTGAAGATAGGGGTTAAAATATGGGCCAGACGCTTACTTATAAAATTCTACAAAAGCATCTTGTCGAGGGCGAACTTAAAGCCGGAAGCGAAATTGCGATAAAAATCGATCAGACTCTGACGCAGGATGCGACCGGAACGATGGCTTTTTTGCAGTTTGAATCGATGAACATCCCGAAAGTAAATGCAGAGCTTTCGGTGAGCTATGTCGATCATAATATGCTTCAGGACGGATTTGAAAACGCAGATGACCATAAATATCTGCAGTCGGCTGCCGCAAAATACGGCGTTTATTTTTCAAGAGCCGGAAACGGCATCTGCCATCAGGTTCATTTGGAAAGGTTCGGGCTTCCGGGAAAAACCCTGCTGGGTTCCGACAGCCACACGTGCACCGGCGGCGGCATAGGCATGATAGCAATAGGCGCAGGCGGGCTTGATGTCGCCTTGGCGATGGCCGGAAGGCCTTTTTATCTTACGTGCCCCAAAGTTTTAAATGTCAAACTTTCTGGAAAACTTCAGGGGTGGGTTTCTGCAAAGGATGTCATCCTGACTCTTTTGCAGAAATTGACTACAAAAGGAAACGTCGGCTGGATAGTTGAATATTCCGGCGACGGCGTCAAAACATTAAGCGTTCCCGAACGCGCCACAATAACAAATATGGGCGCGGAGCTGGGAGTCACTACTTCGGTATTTCCAAGCGATGAGGTTACGTTAAAATTTTTGAAAGCTCAGGCGCGTGATAAGGGGTGGGTTTCCCTTGCAGCCGATGACTCGGCGGTTTACGATAAAGTTATCGAAATGGATCTTAGCAAAATCATTCCGATGGTCGCAAAACCGCATAGTCCGGATAATGTCGTGTGCGTTAAAGATATCGCCGGCCTCAAGGTCGATCAGGTGATGATAGGCAGCTGCACAAATTCTTCATATCGCGATTTGCGGATAGTCGGAGGCCTTCTTAAAGGCAGGCGCATTAATAAAGATGTGAGCGTCGGCCTTGCGCCAGGGTCAAGGCAGGTTCTGGAGATGATATCAAGCGACGGAACGCTTGCCGATGTAATAGCTTCCGGCGCGAGAGTGCTGGAGTCGGCCTGCGGGTTTTGCATCGGCCTCGGCCAGGCTCCGAGGACAAATGCCGTTTCCGTAAGAACAAATAACCGCAATTTTGAAGGGCGCAGCGGCACAAAAAGCGCCGGCATTTATCTTGTATCGCCGGAGACTGCCGCAGTGTGCGCCATAAAGGGCGAATTTATCGATCCGCGGGAAGCGGGCCTTTCGTATCCAAAAGTAGATGAGCCGAAGTCATTTTATATTGATGACGGAATGATAATTCCTCCTGCCGACGGCGGAAAAGCTGAAATATACCGAGGACCGAATATCGGCGAACCCCCGAGGCTTCACGCGCTTCCAAACGATCTTGCCGGCGAGATTCTGCTTAAAGTCGGAGATAAAATTACGACCGATCATATTATGCCTGCGGGAAGCCGTCTCAAATACCGTTCCAATATTCCAAAATACGCGGAGTTTGTTTTTGAAGGCATTGATCCGGCATTTTCAAAACGGGCGCTTGAAACAAAAAAGAAGGGGAGAGCCGTTTTTATTGCTGCCGGCGCTTCTTACGGGCAGGGCTCCAGCCGCGAGCATGCCGCGATCTGCCCCGCGTTTTTAGGCGTTGCGGCAGTTATGGCAAAATCGTTTGAGCGAATTCACGCGGCGAACCTTGTAAATTTCGGCATAATTCCTCTTATATTCGCGAACGAGGCGGATTATGAAACGATTAATGTCGGCGGTGAAATTAAAATAAGCGGAGTTAAAAAGGCGATTGAGTCCGGTTCCGATGTGATAATTGAAACCGGCGGCAAAAAAATAACGCTTAAATATAATTTAAGCGACAGGCAGAGAAAAATAATAATAGCGGGAGGGGCACTTGTATAAAAAACTTACACCGCCAAAAACAGGCGAAAAAATTAAAGTTAAACCGGATGGTTCGCTGAACGTACCGGACAACCCTATAATTGCTTTCATTGAAGGCGACGGCGTCGGCGCAGACATCTGGCGCGCAAGCCAGCCGGTAATTGACGCGGCTGTGAATAAATCCTACGGCGGGAAGAAAAAAATCAGCTGGTTTGAAGCTTACGCCGGCGAAAAAGCAAATGAAGTCTATGGGCCGAACACATGGCTTCCGGACGATACTCTTACGGCCATAAAAGAATATATAGTCGCCATAAAAGGCCCTCTTACGACTCCTGTTGGCGGCGGCATCAGATCCATAAATGTAACGCTGCGGCAGGTTTTGGATCTATATGCATGCATCAGGCCTGTAAGGTATTTTGAAGGGGTTCCTTCTCCGATGAAAAATCCGGAAAAGTTGAATGTTATAATTTTTCGCGAGAATACTGAAGACGTTTACGCCGGAATTGAATGG
>JACPAJ010000120.1 GCA_016180865.1 Deltaproteobacteria bacterium | reverse complement strand
AATACTTCAGGGCGAGTATATTGAGCATATTCAACAAAACCGCCGTTTTTGGTAATGCGTTCTTTTAAAAGCTTGGGCTTGCCCAAAACTCCCGGGATAAGCCGTATCACGACATCGCACAAAACCATCGCCGGAATTTCTCCGCCGTTCGTCACATAGTCGCCGACAGAAATTTCATTATCAACGAACAATTCAATAAACCGCTCATCAACGCCTTCGTATCTTCCGCAGATCAAAACAAGCTGGTCAAAACCTGCAAGTTCTTTCGCTAAACTCTGCGTTAACTTCTTTCCCTGCGGCGAAAGCAAAATTACTTTTCTCTTTTTGCCAGTCTCGGGCATGCCTGCCGCAGACATGCTTGCCGCAGGCACTCCTTCAAGGGCCGATGCCAGCACATCCGGCTTTAAAACCATTCCCGCGCCGCCGCCATACGGCGCATCGTCAACTGTATGGTGAATATCAGTTGCATAATCCCTGATATTTCTTGCAGCTACCTTTATCTTCCCTGCCGAAACTGCTTTTCCCATAATGCTCGCTTTAAAAACTTCCGAGAACATTTCGGGAAAGATAGTTAATATGTCAATTTGCATCCTTTATTATTCAAGGATTTCTAATACGCAGCGCTTTTTGAACTTGGCGGCAGAGGCGCTGAGAATCGTACGAAGCGACCTTGCAGTGCGACCCTCCTTGCCGATAATCTTGCCAAGATCTTCCTTAACAACCTTCAGCTCATAAACGGTTGTCTGTTCCCCTTCTACCTCCGACACTTCCACGTTTTCAGGATGGTCAACGAGGGCCTTCGCCATTAGTTCCACCAGTTGTTTCAGACTGTCGCTCATATGAGATCCTCCTTGCTTTATAATTCCTTTGTCAATTCCGATACCGTTCTGCTCATTCTTACGCCGTTCTTTTTCCAATACTCGAACCGGTCTTTTTGAACCGCGGTTTTATTTTCTTTTTTGCGCGGATCGTAGGTTCCGAGCACTTCAATAAACTTCCCGTCCCTTGCTCTTCTGTCGTCGGCAACGACAATTCTGAAAAAGGGCTGATTCTTCATTCCACAACGCGTTAATCTTATACAAGCTGCCATATTATCTCCTTATCCTTATACCGTTCAAAGGCTGTGATTTCTATAGGATTTTATACAAGTTTGTCAAGCATAGAAGTGCCAATTTTATAATTAAATTAAAACGATGACAGGCGCTTTACGACCCTTTCAATCAACCAGTTGGGCGTCGAAGACCCGGCAGTTACGCCAACAACAGAAAAGTCCTTGAAATCATTAGGGTTTAATTCTTTTTCTGTTTCTATATGAAATGTTAAAGCTCCTATTTCACGCGATATCTGGGCTAGTTTTGTTGTGTTTGCGCTATTGTATCCGCCCACAACAACCATTGCATCGACCTCTTTCGCAAGAGATCTGACTTCTTCCTGCCTTTCGGTGGTCGATGAACAGATAGTATTAAAAATTTCCGCTTTGGGAAATTTTGATTTAATCAACTGAACCAGTTTTTCAAATGTTTCCTCTTTTTGCGTGCTTTGAGCCACAACGCATACCTTTTCCAAATTTTTTGGGAGCTTTTCAATCTCTTTGCTTGAAAGAACGGCAACGCCCTTTCCTTCGGCATACCCCAATATGGCCCTGACTTCCGGATGCTCGCTGTTTCCAACGATAATCACATTATAGCCTTTTCGGACGTATTTTCTGACAATCCCCTGAATAATTCCAACGTCCGGGCAGGTTGCATCGCAGATTTTAGCGCCGGATTTTTTAAGCTGTTCGCGTTCTGCCGGCGAAAGGCCGTGGGTCCGGATAAAAACGGTGCCGCAAATTTTTTGCGGCATATCGTCTAAAACATCCACGCCCATCTCTTTCAGCATTTCCACTGCCTGCGGGTTATGAATCAGCGGGCCGTAGGTGAAAACATTAGAATCATCTTTTTTAGTTTTCACGATCTCCATCACTTTGTCAAACGCCCGTGAAACTCCCCAGCAAAAACCGGCCGATTTTGCAACAATCACCTTTTTCATTTCTTATTTTTTTTATTCCTTATTCACGGTCTTGGCGACTTTATCCAAAACACCGTTGATAAAAGATCCGCTGTCTTCGGTTCCGTACTGTTTGGCTACCTCTATCGCTTCATTCAAAGTAACGCGCACCGGAATATCGGGGCGCCATAAAAGCTCATATACCGCAAATCTCAGGATATTCCGGTCGACAATCCCCATCCGCGAAACTTTCCAATTCGTGGAATGCGTGCCGATGATCGAATCAATCTCTTCTATCCGCGAACATGTCCCGCGAACGATCTCTTCGGTAAATGTTTTGATGTCTTCCGAAAATTCGGTATTTGTAATCCAGAACGATTTTAAAACTTCGTTCAGTTCGAGTTTTGACGAATCGTACGCGTACAATATTTGCAGCGCAAATTCTCGGCCTTTCCTTCTTTCACCCATTTCATCACCTGCTAAATCTTTTTTAGAACATTTATTGTTTCAATGAGCGCTAACATCGCTTCTTCGCCCTTATTGCCCTGTTTGGCTCCGGCCCGTTCGATAGCCTGCTCCAAATTATCGGCTGTAATTATGCCGAATGCCGTAGGAACTCCCGTTGCAAAATTTACCTGCGCAATTCCCTTTGCAACCTCATTGGCGATATAATCAAAATGAGGCGTTCCTCCGCGTATCACGGCGCCGAGGCATAAAATACCGTCATATTTTTTGCTTTGCGCCAGTTTTAAAGCTGTCAGCGGAATTTCAAACGATCCCGGAACCTTTACAACAGCAACGTCTTTTTCATCTCCACCGCCCCTGACAAATGCGCTTACCGCGCCGCTCAGCAGTCGATCCGATATCATGCTGTTGAATCTGCCAACAACAATTGCGATTTTTTGGCCTTTTGATTCATACGTCCCTTCCAAAGTTTTCGGCATAATAGGCTCCTTTTGTTTATATTTTCTCCAACAGATGCCCAAGCTTGTCTCTTTTTGTCTTCAGATAAAATTTATTTGTTTCACTCGGAGATATTTCGATCGGGATTCTTTCAACTACTTCAAGCCCGTAACCTTCAAGCCCGATAATTTTCCGCGGATTGTTAGTTAACAGCCTGATTTTCCGCACTCCCAAATCCCGCAAAATCTGCGCTCCGATTCCATATTCGCGAAGATCCGCGCCGAACCCAAGAGCTTCGTTTGCTTCGACCGTATCCATCCCTTCATCCTGAAGCGCATAAGCGCGTATCTTATTTATTAGGCCGATGCCGCGCCCTTCCTGCCTGATATAAAGAAGTACGCCTGAACCCTCCGCCTCAATTTTTTCAAGCGATTTTTCCAGCTGGCGGCCGCAATCGCACCTTTCGCTTCCGAAAACATCGCCCGTGAGGCATTCCGAATGGACGCGCACAAGCTGGGGTTTGGATTCATTAATATCGCCCTTGATAATCGCCAGATGGGATCTATCGTCAACGGAATTATCGTAAGCTATTACCTTGAAGCCGTTTCCTGCATTTAACGGCAGGTTTGCTTCAGCGGCGCGCTTGACCAGAAGTTCGTTCTGCATCCGGTAACGGATGATATCGGCAATCGATACGATATTAAGATTATGCTGCGCAGCGAATTTTTTGAGGTCGGGAAGCCTCGACATTGTTCCGTCTTCATTCATTATTTCGCATATGACCGCCGCATGTTTCATTCCGGCAAGCCTTGCAAGATCAACCGATCCTTCGGTCTGCCCCGTGCGGACAAGAACCCCTCCGCTTTTAGCCTGAAGCGGAAATATATGGCCGGGCTTTACAAGACAGGAAGGCTTTGCATCGTCGGCTATAGCCGTTAAAATCGTGCGGGCCCGGTCATGCGCTGAAATGCCGGTTGTAATTCCTTCCTTTGCATCAATAGAAACCGTAAAGCCTGTATGAAATCTGGAACTGTTTTCCAGAACCATCATCGGAAGGTCCAGCCGTTTTGTATACTCTTCCGACATGGCAAGGCAGATGAGCCCCCTTGCCTCTTTTGCCATGAAATTAATAACTTCCGGCGTAACGAATTCGGCGGCAATCGCAAGATCGCCTTCATTTTCGCGGTCTTCGTCATCGACGATTATAATCATTTTGCGCGACTGAAAATCGCGAATCGCCTGTTCCGCTCTTTCTATGTGCAGTTTATTCAGCATTTTTAAAACCCATGCCCGCGCAAGAACTCCTCAGTTATCTTTGATGGTTCGGAGGTTTCCTTGGCGCCGCCAGAAAATAGCTTTTCTACATACTTGCCGATTATGTCAACCTCTAAATTTAATAAATCACCGGTTTTAACGTACTTAAATGTGGTGGTTTCGACAGTATGCGGAATCAAAAAAACCTTGAAATCCGAGCCGGTGCAATCGGCAGCCGTCAAGCTGACTCCATTTACCGCAACAGACCCCTTTTTAACAACATATTTTAAAAGCTCTTTTGGAGCTTCAATAAACACTTCCATTCCTTCTTGTAACTTATTGATTTTTATGATTTTACCTACACAGTCAACGTGCCCTTGCACAAGATGCCCTCCAAAGCGGTCTCCGACTGAAAGCGGTCTTTCTATATTTACACGGTCGCCGATCGACAGATCTTTTAAAGTTGTGACCGCAAGAGTTTCTCTTCCTATATCGGCCCAAACCGTCTCTTTAAGCCTTGAAGTTACGGTCAAACATACGCCGTTTACCGCAATGCTATCGCCTATTTTTATGTCGTTATTGGGAAGTTCTAGCGTTAAAATAAGCTTGCGCCCTTCGCCCTCTTTATCTATTGCCTTAACCGTCCCTATTGCTTCAATTAGACCTGTGAACATATTTTAGGGGCCAGAGCTAGCAGTAAAATACAGGGGGGTCAAACGTTATTTATTCCTTGATATTATGGCTACTTTATTGACAATTATGAAAAATTGTAGATAAGTAAACGGCAAGGAGGCTATTATGGGAGACAATGAAGCTGTTGTTACGGGAGTTGTAGAAAATGAGAAGGAAGGTTTTGTAAAGGGGCTGAAGCTCCTTGATGTCACAACGCTTGTAATCGGCACAATGATAGGCTCAGGAATCTTCATTGTGTCGGCTGACATTGCGAGAATAGTCAATTCGCCCGGACTTTTGCTTACCGTCTGGGCGATAGCCGGCGTTCTTACAATCGCCGCTGCATTAAGCTATGCGGAACTTTCCGCTGCAATGCCGAAAGCCGGAGGCCAGTACGTCTTTTTGCGCGAAGCATATGGCAAGCTGCCGGCCTTCCTTTATGGATGGACGTTTTTTCTTGTAATTTCCACCGGAATAACCGCAGCGGTTTCGGTTGCCTTTGCTAAGTTCACAGGAGTGATATTCCCCGCGATTTCCGCATCAAATATTCTGCTTAATTTGGGGCCGGTGCACGTTTCCTCCCAGCAGCTGGTCGCCATGTTTGTTATTTTAGCTCTCACTTATGTAAACTGCAGAGGCGTTCGCGACGGCGCCATGGTACAAAATATTTTTACAATTTTAAAAACCTTTGCGGTTGTAATGCTTGTTATCGCGGGTTTTTCGATAGGAAAAAATCCTGTCGTGGCTTCTGCTAATTTTACAAATATTTTCAGCGGTTCGCCGGAAGGTTTTAACGCATGGACGGCCGTCGGCGCTGCAATGGTTGGCGCTCTTTTTGCGATGGATGCGTGGGCTTATGTCTGTTTTACGGCGGCGGAGGTCGAAAACCCGCGCAAAAATCTTCCAAGAGCCCTTCTTTTCGGAACCGGTTTCGTATGCGTGT
>JACPAJ010000070.1 GCA_016180865.1 Deltaproteobacteria bacterium | reverse complement strand
GCAGCCGGATATCCGATAAAACGCCTCTTGCAAAGAATAGCTTTGGCGATGCCAAAATTGGGGCTGTCCGGCGGCAGGACCCGAAGCCTAAAGCAAAGGTCGCCTAAAAGGTATTGTGTCGAATTCGAGAAATGGTGGGTTTGTTTTGTTGACATTGGCTCTTTCTTTCCGTTAAAAGCTCTTTCTTATGACTGAAAGGCTGCCATTTCTTCTGCTTTTTTATCCGGTCTTCCTCTTTTCGCTTTCTTGCCATGAGGCGGCTCATGCGTGGATGGCAAATAGGTTCGGTGATCCTACGGCAAGGCTTTTAGGGCGCATTACCCTAAATCCCATCCCCCACATGGATATGATAGGAACCCTGTTTCTCCCTATTTTCGCAATTCTTACCGGCACTCCGCTCATAGGTTGGGGAAAGCCGGTGCCTGTTAATTCCTTTCATTTAAGGAACCCGAGGAAAGACGAGCTTTGGGTTTCGGCTTTAGGGCCTATCAGCAATGTAGTTTTAGCGCTCGTATTTGCCGCTTTGGGCCGTTCGGAAATTTTCGTTATAAATTATTTTCAATTGGATCAAATAGATGGAATGGCTATGACGGTCGTCAGCGCCATTTACACAATCTGCCACATGGGGGTCCGGCTGAATCTGGCGCTTGCGGTATTTAATTTGATACCTATTTTTCCGCTCGACGGAGGCGGCGTGCTCAGAGGCCTTTTGCCGGAAAAGGCGCTTCATGCTTACGATAATTTTGCGAGGCAGAGCGTTATCCTGCTTTTAATTTTATTTGCAACGGGGGCTTTAAAATTTGTATTCATCCCTGTACAGGTTATTTCAAATATGTTATTACCCATGTAAATTATGAAACCAAGAATTTTAAGCGGCATGCGTTCGACAGGCAAACTCCATTTGGGGAATTTTCACGGCGCGCTGGAAAACTGGATCAAGCTGCAAAACGAATACGATTGCTTCTTTTTTGTCGCCGACTGGCATTCCCTCACGACGGACTATGCAAATACGGCAAATTTAAAGCTCTTTGCGGAGGAGATGCTCATAGACTGGCTTGCGTGCGGAATAGATCCGAAAAAAGCCACGCTTTTCATTCAATCATGGATACTTGAGCATGCTGAGCTCCATCTTCTGCTTTCTATGATGACGCCTATTTCATGGCTTGAGCGGGTTCCAAGCTATAAGGACATTAAAGCGGAACTTTCGGATAGAGATCTTTCGACTTATGGATTTCTGGGATACCCCATGCTCCAAACGGCGGACATCGTTATTTACGATGCCAAAAAAGTTCCGGTCGGCGAGGATCAAATTGCCCACATCGAACTTTCGCGGGAGGTTGTTAGGAGATTTAATTTCCTGTACAAAGGCGAGATACTGATCGAACCGCAGCCTCTTTTAACGAAAACGCCAAAAGTCCCCGGGCTCGACCGGCGTAAAATGAGCAAAAGTTATAATAACTGCATCTATATTTCCGATACAAAGGAAGAAGTTCATAAAAAAATCATGCCTGCGGTGACGGATCCTTCGCGCAAAAGGCGCACCGATCCGGGCAATCCGGATGTCTGCATTATTCACGATTATCACCGCATCTATTCTCCGCCGGAAGTGGTTGAATGGTCTGTGCAGGGCTGCCGCACGGCGGCGATAGGCTGCGTCGACTGCAAGAAAAAACTGCTTGAATATATGGATATCTTCTGGGAGCCTGTAAGGGAGCGTAGAAGAGAATTGGCAAAATCGCCCAAGAAGGTTTGGGAGATTGCCAAAGAAGGCACCGAAGACGCCAAAAAAACGGCGAAAGCTACTATGGAAAGAGTAAGAGAGGCGATGAAACTAAGGTACTGAAGATGACACAATACCGCATAAATCTTGAAATGTTCGAAGGGCCGATGGACCTTTTGATCTATCTCATAAAAAAGAACGATCTGGATATATATGATATCCCGATCGCGTTCATTACGGATGAATATCTTAAATATATTAATACGCTGAAAGAGCTGAACATTAATTTCGCGTCTGAATTTCTGGAGATGGCTGCCGAACTGGCGCATATAAAATCAAAAATGCTTCTGCCGGCCGAAGACTCGGCGGAAGAAGCCGAAGAGCTCGATCCGAGGGCCGATCTTGTCCGCCGTCTGATTGAATATCAAAGGTATAAAGAAGCTGCCACCGCTTTGAACGAAAGGCCTCTTCTTTACCGCGATATTTTTTCCGCAAATATTCCTAAAGATAATGACGCTCCGCCTCCGGAAGAAAACGTTCTTATCGAAGGGAACGCTTTTTTGCTTCTGGAAGCTTTTAACGAAATGCTCGCGAAGATGCCGAAGGATATGGTGAAAAAGGCGCCGACGCTCGACAGAATGAGCGTAAATGAAAGGATGCTGCAGCTGCTCGACATATTAAAGTTCGGAAAAACGATTCCTCTCGTTGATTTGATGCCTTCTGTTATAACAAGGAATCTGATTGTCGTTACGTTTTTGTCTCTGCTGGAAATGGTTGTGTTAAGGATGATTAAAATATATCAGGCCGGCAGGTTTGAAGCAATATATGTGACAAGCACAATCCATGAAGCGACGATCGAAGACACAAGAAAAATGATCGTCCAGCGCGAATCAAAGGTGCTGGGTCTTGCAGATAACGGAGGCATTAATGGAGCCAAATAAGCTTAAATCTATTATTGAAGCGCTGGTGCTTGTATCCGAAGATCCTCTTTCGGTAAGCGCCGTCACGCTTATTTTAGAGCCGGAAGGTGTTGCAAAAAGCGATGTGGAGGCCTGCATAGCCGAAATAATTGCAAAATATGCCGGCGACGAATCGTGCGGTTTTAATTTGTGCGAGGTTGCAGGAGGGTTTCAATTTCGAACTAAGCCTAATATGGCAGCATACATACAAAAGCTCGATATGCCAAAACCTTCCAAATTATCGCAGGCTGCGCTTGAAACGCTTGCGATTATCGCCTACAGGCAGCCTATCGTCAGATCGGAAATAGAGGATATAAGAGGAGTTGACAGCGGCGGAGTTTTAAAAACTCTTCTGGAAAGAAGCCTGATAAAGATCATCGGAAAGCGCGATGAAGCCGGCAACCCGCTTATTTACGGGACATCGACAAAATTTCTTGAACTCTTCAATCTGAATTCTTTAAAAGAGCTTCCGACTCTGCGTGAATACGAAGATTTAGAGAAGGAACATTATAAGGGAACGCTTCCGGCCGAGGGGGAAGAGCAAAAACCTCTCCTTGATGGAGTCGATGCGGCTCCTCTGGCGCAAAAATGGGGAATGGAAGACGATAACCTTTTAAACGATCTTACGGATAGCATGAAAAAGCTGCGCAGATTAGAGCGGGATATCTTCCCTAAACCAGTCGAAACGGTTGTTGCTGTCCTAAATCCGGCTGCTGCCGGCGCTGAAAACGCAAACTTACCGGAGGCCGAACAAGTTGCTGGAGAGACTACAGAAAATACTGGCGAAATCAACTAGCCTGTCGCGCCGCGCCGCCGAAGAGGCGATTAAAAACGGCTTTGTCTCGGTTAACGGGCATGTTGTAACGAAACTCGGCACAAAGGCCGATGCGATTCGAGACAAAATAACGGTTTCAGGCAAAATCGCCAGGCCCGTCAGGTATAATATTTATATTGCATTTAACAAACCGCGCAATACGATCGTTTCAAAATCCGATCCCGAAGGAAGACCCACTATTTGGAACAGGCTTAGCACTGAGATGAAAGAGAGTTTAAATTCGGCAGGCAGGCTTGACTTTGATTCGGAAGGCCTTATCCTTCTCACTAATGACGGAGACATGATAAATAAAATCACTCATCCGTCCGGCAAAGTCTCAAAAACATATTTAGTGAAAACTTCGGGAATACCGGATGAATCCGGTCTGAAAGCTTTGAAGGAAGGGATTGTTCTTGAGGACGGAAAGACGCAGCCGGCCGCGGTTAAAATTATCCGAAAGACGGAAAAAAATGCGACGCTCGAAATTTCAATCAGGGAAGGGCGCAACAGAGAGGTGAGAAGAATGTTTGCGAGAATCGGCTGCCCCGTTACGAAGCTTAGGAGAATATCCATCGGGACTATAAGGCTCGGCAGTTTGAAACCGGGCGCATGGAGATATCTGGCAAAACAGGAAATCTTTAATTTAAGAAAACTTTTTTAGCATTTTCGTTTGTCTTTTAAAAAAGACTGTGGTAACTGCATTTAAACTTTTATGGCAATGAAACAATCGCAAAAGACTCTGGCTTTATGGCTTCTTATTATCCTTATATCCATTTCTGTCCTTCACTTTATGAGCCAGCGGCCGCAGGGTCTGCAGGAGATCAGCTTCAGCGAGTTTATTGAAGCGGTCAAAAATAACGATCTCTCTGAAGTTGCAATTCAGGGCGAAGAGTACAGCGGCAAATTTAAAGAAAGCCATAAGAGCGGGGCGCTTTTTGTGACGATCGGGCCTATAAACAGCGAAAAGGCTCTTGAATTATTAAGCGCTTCGGATGCCAAAGTTGATTATAAACGCCCGCGCGAAACGCCGTTCTGGCAGCAATTTTTAATTTCATGGCTTCCGATGCTTCTTTTGTTTGCTTTTTTCTTCTTTTCCATGCGCCAGATTCAGGTGGGGCCCGGGAAAGCGATGAGTTTTGGAAGATCGCGGGCAAGGCTTTTAACGGAAGACAGGCGTAAAGTTACATTTGAAGATGTTGCTGGCATCGACGAAGCAAAGGATGAGCTTGAAGAGATTATCGAGTTTTTAAAATCACCTAAAAAATTCACAAAGCTTGGCGGGAGAATACCAAAGGGCGTTTTGCTTCTTGGGCCCCCGGGCGTCGGTAAAACGCTGCTTGCGCGCGCGGTTGCGGGGGAAGCCGGCGTTCCTTTCTTTTCGATTTCAGGCTCTGATTTTGTAGAAATGTTTGTAGGCGTCGGCGCAAGCCGCGTTAGGGATCTGTTTGAGCAGGGGAAAAAGAACGCGCCGTGCATCGTATTTATAGATGAAATAGATGCGGTGGGGCGCCATCGCGGGGCTGGGCTTGGCGGCGGGCATGACGAGCGCGAGCAGACGCTGAACCAGCTTTTGGTGGAAATGGACGGTTTTGAATCGAACGAAGGCGTTATAATAATGGCCGCGACCAACAGGCCCGATGTGCTGGATCCGGCGCTATTGCGCCCGGGGCGATTTGACCGCCGGATTTATGTTCCAAGGCCGGATGTCAAAGGGAGAGAAGGGATATTAAAAGTTCATGCGAAAAAACTGGTTCTGGCGCCCGATATCGAACTTTCCGTTATCGCGCGCGGGACGCCGGGATTTAGCGGCGCCGATTTGGAAAGCGTTGTGAACGAAGCGGCGCTTCTTGCCGCCAGAAAAGACAAGCAGTCCGTTGAAATGAGCGATTTTGAAATGGCTAAAGACAAGGTTTTAATGGGAGCCGAAAGAAAGAGCCTTGTCATCACACAGGATGAGAAAAAAGTTACGGCTTATCATGAAGCCGGCCATACAATTGTTTTAGTCAACGTTTTTGAAAAAATCCCAACTTATTTTGCGCCTGAAATATTTCCCTTATTTATATCGCTCGTCTGATTTCTTGTTCTAGGGTATTTTTAAAATTCCTCATTATTGCCCAGTGGCTTTTGGGAAGAAAGAGGAAGCTATATTTTTGGGCCGTGAAATCGCGCAGCACGCAGATTATAGCGAACAGACGGCCCTTGATATTGATAATGAGATCAAGAGGGTAGTTACAGAGGCATATTCATATTCCAAAAAAGTGCTTGCCGATAATACTGCAAAGCTTCACGCTTTGGCAGGGGAGCTCCTGGAACATGAATCTCTGGACGGGGCGCAGATTAAGGAAATTATGGCCGGGGGATCGGTTTAGTAAGAGGAACTATAGCGACGACGTGGCAATCTCCTGTAACAAATCCACAATAATGGGTGTTTTAAACGTCACGCCGGATTCATTTTCCGACGGCGGCGATTTTTTTTCGCCTGAAAACGCAGTCAATCATGCGCTTAATTTCCCGCGTTCTGCCTGTAATTCGAAAAATAAGGGGGATATTGCGAGAAAATGACAGGCCGATCATTTCGATCGATACCACAAAAGCCATTGTTGCAAGCGAAGCGATTTCAGCCGGCGCCGGTATGATCAACGACATCAGCGCCGGGACATCCGACGAAAAAATGTTGAAGGTAGCGGCTAAGGCAGGAGTTTCAATCTGCCTTATGCATATGAGAGGAAGCCCAAAAACGATGCAGAGGGGCGATATGCATTATGATGATGTAATCGGTGAAATCAAAGATTATTTGTCTAAAAGAATTTTATCCGCCGAGAAAGCCGGCGTTAAACGCGAAAATATAATAATAGATCCAGGCATCGGTTTCGGCAAAACGGTTGAACATAATGTCACAATCCTTAAAGAATTGAAGAAGTTCAAGACGCTTGGGTGCCCGATTTTAATCGGAACATCCCGAAAATCATTTATAGGTCATCTTCTGGGAGGCATAGATGCTAAAGAAAGGCTTGAAGGAACTCTTGCAACTATTGGAATTGCCGTTCAAAATGGAGCAAGCATTGTTCGAGCCCATGATGTTAAAGAAACAAAACGTTTTCTGGAAGTATTGAATAAGTTCTGTTAGTGAAAGAAGTCATCTAAAAAATCAAATGGAGGTAATTATATGGCAAATGGCGAATTTTGTCTTCCAGTAAGATATATAGGCAAATATCCAGACCAAAATGGCAAGATGCAGGATGCAACGCTGGACAGGGTTGAATGCATGACCATGGCAACTGAGGAGAATGATGGCGGCGAAGATCAGATTGTTTTCCACGCTCAAAAGTTTCAAGGCCTTGTAGACGGGATATGCAGAGGAAATGCCGGCGATAAAAGTTTCTTTTATATGGTTGGTCTGACTAGGTTTAAATGCGAATCGGTCAGATTGCTCAAGTTTTTCTAAAACAGTTTTAAAATGGCTTATATTAAAATCCTTTCAGACGATTTAATCGGAAAGATAGCTGCGGGCGAAGTGGTGGAGCGACCGGCTTCGGTTGTTAAAGAGCTTGTCGAAAATTCCATTGATGCCGGTTCCAAAGAGATAATCATTGAAATCGCGTCGGGCGGCAGAAAGCGAATCGCGGTTATTGACGACGGTTTTGGCATGAGTCCAAGCGATGCGAAACTTTCGATTCAGAGGCATGCGACGAGCAAAATATCCACAGCGGACGATTTGAATAAAATAAAGACGATGGGTTTCAGAGGAGAAGCTCTTCCAAGCATTGCGGCGGTTTCAAAGATGACGATAGAAACAAATGGTTTCAAGCTGGTCATTTCAGGCGGAACGGCGATTGAAGAGGGTGACTTTGGATGTCCTGCGGGCACTAGAATCGTGATTGATGATCTTTTCTTTAACACTCCGGCACGTAAAAAATTTTTGCGGAGCGATAAAACCGAAGAAGGCCATATTATCGATGCAATTTCCCGTCTGGCTATGGCCTTTCCCCCGATAAGGTTTAAATTTATCTCCGAAGGCAAAGAAAAACTTGCATGTCTGTCGGTTGATAACCCGGAAGCAAGATTATCTGAAATTTTTAGAAATTCTTTGGCTGAGTCAGCCGTTCCTTTTAATGAAACCGGAGATGGAATTTCAATTCACGGTTTTCTGGGCAGGCCCGAAAGCAGCCGGCAGATTGCTCAAGGGGTATATCTTTTTGTAAACAAACGTTTCGTTCGTGACCGCCTTTTGAATCACGCTGTTTTAGACGGCTACAGAAGCCTTTTGCCGCGCGGAAGTTATCCGTTTGCAGTTGTATTTCTTGAAATCGATCCGGAGCGCGTTGATGTAAACGTCCATCCTACGAAGCAGGAAGTGAGATTTGATAATTCCGGCGCGGTTCACAATTTTGTGGCGATGGCTGTAAGAAAAACGATGGGGAAACCGCGGTGCAGTAGCGGCATGGGAGATGATGTTTCCGAAGTCATTGCGAGGAGTCCTTCGACTC
>JACPAJ010000069.1 GCA_016180865.1 Deltaproteobacteria bacterium | reverse complement strand
TCAGCTGCTATCGCCAATAAAACATTTTCCCTGTCTTTGTCGCTAGACAGCGAGTGATTCAGTTCATGAGCCAATATGTCTTTTGCCCACTTACTTAATCTGCCGAAAACTCTAAATATGCTGCAAATCTCCTTCCCCGATCTGTTTCTATAAAGCCCCCCTATCCGTTTTTTCTTTGTAAATCCATATTTTGTAGAATCCCCTTTATAGATTTCGATTATTTTTACTGTTTTAAATAGCTCAGCCGGCATTTTTCTGAACGTCTCCTGCAGATCATCCAGCGTTGCTCTTGCCTTTTTTTCCGAAGATGCTTCAATTTTAACTTCAATAGTCCTGTCCATTTCAGTGCCGGTTACCTTTACTTTCCATGAAAAGCCGTTTTTTATCCGCTTTAATCCTTTAGCATCAATCGGAACACTTTCTCCGACAACCGCCACATCCGAAAGGCGCGTTAAATTGGGAACGTTATCCCCAATATGTTCACGGGCAAGCTCATTTACTTCTACCGACGTTGTTTCGCGCGTTTTGGAGCCATCCCGCTTCCAAACAGAGACATTGAACGCGCTGCCCGAGCCGTCATAAGTTGTTTCATACTTTTTTATCTCCTGCGGGATGGTGAATATGTAGAATGGGCCGTCTCCGATTTGATTCGCAGTCACCTTTTTTACTCGGCCTTGGTCGTTCGTGGTCCAGAATACCGATTTATCGCGAGGGTCGGGATATATCTTATTTTGAAGTACATGGCCGTCGCTATCGACCATAACAAATTCCAACTTATCAATGTCCGCCTCCAACGCTTCAAAAGCCTGTCTATTCTTCACGGAAAATAAATCACCATCGACAACAATCGCTCCGGTAACTCCGGTCTTTAGCGAAAAATAGGCCCCTCTGTATTCAGCGCCCGGCATTTTGAAGAAATACTTTTCTATTGCATGCATTTCTCCGGTGGCCGGATCAATTCTTACCGCACCGTGCGTTTGATCCTCTAAAAGATAAATATCTCCGTCTCTAAACAGAGTTTTTACGCCTTTTACGCGTCCGTCGGCAATCGCCAATTTTTGGCTTTTGCTGAAATAGATGTTTTCCACGGGGAAGTTGGCATCCCCTTCAAAAATAGCCCATGCAACGGGACCATCATATCCTCTCGCCTTAATCAGAACATTGTCGCCGACCCGTTCTACAACTTTTGCATCGATTAATCTGCCGGCTGTTTCATTATTGTCTTTTACGTACACCTTTCCGGTTTTTGAAAAATAATATCTCATTATTTCTTCGGAACTTTCCATTATGTTTGACGGCTCATCCTGCCATGCCATCAGCCCGATCCCTTTTGCATCTACAAGATAAATACTTCCGTTTTTTCCCAAAATTTTAACCATGATTTTTTTATCGCCGATCATTATCTTCGGGCGTTTTTCCAAATCATAATAGAAACCGTAATTAACCCTCCTTGCTTTGCCTCCTTCTCCAACTTTCCATGCTGTCGGATATCCACCTCCCCAGACAATTATATAAATATCATCGCCGATCTTTCTGATGGTCGTTGTATTTAGCTTTTTACTTCCATTAAACAACCCTTGTTCGGGATCAAAATGATACATGCCATTGTTTTCATATGTAACCTGCCATTCTTCATCGTAATCTTTTTCATCAGCGTCGGGAACTGCCTCGGCTGCTCTAGACAGCTCCGCAGAAGGCTTCTCCGCCTCCGACTCTGGCATCAGCCCAAGAATCAGCATATATTCGCGGATTGCTTTCTGGTCCGCCTTTGCCGCAAAATTGATTGTGTCGTGGTCTATGCCTAATTGATCCGCTCTTTCGCGCAAACCAATCTTTCCGATTTCATTTCTTGGCACAAGAATAAGGCGGTCGTTCTCCGGGCCAAATTGCTGGTGGTTGATATCGATTGCGTATTCGATGCCGTCGATTTCAGCTAAAACAACCACATGATTTATTGTTCTGCCGTCAGAAAGATCTTTTGATGTGTTAAGAATATGAGCGTTAAAGCCTTTGCTTCTAAGCATCATTAAAACCCTTGAAGCAGATTTAAAACAGTGGACGTCTTTAAGACTCGGGCTGTCGTAATGGCGTTCCGCCGTGCGGTAATTACCCATGAACTGAGCAAGTTTGGCTAGAGCATCGGGCATGCCCGGATGCACATCATATTCCGGAAATAAATCTTCCAGCGAATCATTGCTTAATTTCACAAGAAATGCTTTTCTCTCTTCGGTCGGTTCAAATTGCCTGTCAACAAAGTCTCCAAGTTTAAGCTTGCCTTTCCATTCCGGATTGCGGAATTCTATGGCAGCAATTGTTTCGGCCAAGTCGTGAGCCTCTATCTCGTCCATGCCGGTATCTATTAAAGCGCCTTTGATTTCTTTACCGCGGCTTAGGATGTAACGATGTTTATTTTCTTTTAGCGCCCCGCTTTCAACATCATCGGCTTCTTCAACGGCATGAACACGCATATCGCTAGGCAAGATTGCCGCGGCGTGATAGCCGAACCTTAGCATCAAATAAGTTTCTAAGCTTTCATATCCGCATTTTTTCGCAGTTTCATCCCAAAATTCTAATGCATCTTCTGTTGTGTTTACCAATTTTTTCCGCCCTCTGGCCAAACCAAGCAAGGCTTCTACTATCACCACGTTTTTTGACAGCCCCTTGCGTTCTGGCCCGCTGATTATCTTCCAAATGGCGCTTTCAATCCCGATATTTTCACCGGCTCTTCCGGCCAGCTCGAATGGTTCAATGCTTGCAGACACCGATGCGCCGAGCGCCATGCCTTCAGGCTGGCCAAACGCTGCTAGCGGCGGACGGCTTCTGCCAGCAAGTGATGCTTCCGGCCTACCCAACTCTGAATTCGGCCCCGGCAGACCTTCCGCCCATTCGTCGTAAGTTGGCCGTGCTTTATAATGTCCATGCTTCAATCCCTGCTCTGGCGCACCAAATGGCTCTGGATGTGCCTGCAACCTAAAGCGGCCGGCTACCGTTTCTGACTGCGGCGGGGCATCAAAAAATGGGGTTTCTGTTTCTGCTGTTACTCCTGGTCCTATTTGCAACGCCGCTTCTGGAATGTTTTGTACATCAAACACTGGTATCCTGCCATCACCTTTCATCTCACTCTCTATTACCAACAGTATCCTGTCATCTCCGATCTCTTCAATTTCACCCGCTCCTTCGGCAAACTTCCTAGCTTCAGCAGGCATATCGATTTCCACTTTGTAGCCCGAACAGCGCGCTAATTGTTGCGGAGAAAAGATCTCCATCAAAATCGGATTCCCAATGTCGTCGGCACGCAGCGTAACAAATGTCGCAAGGCCATCTTCTGTCGCTACTTCTCTAGGTTCGCCAATGAATCGGCGGGCCATATTATCATCCCATGCCGGTCTTGTCGGGTTTAGGAACCTCCTTGCCTTTTCGACATCGTGTGCCATAAATCTTATTGTATTTGTGGATAAGTTTAATGAGTACGAAACATCTCCCAAAGGCATCCATATGAGAAAATTATGATTATTCTTTAAACCATGCACTATTGTGAAATTCATCGGCGGCTGTTTTTGTTGGACACCAATCTTTTTTGCTTTATCAGATTCTATGAGTATGCCGGGCGTAGTTCCATCGCCGCCAGCCCATGTCTCAGGCGTTTTATTTTCCGACAATTCATCTTCAGCCGTAACGGGGGTTTTTCCATCTATAGAGCGGGCCCTTAGAGGCGTCACCGCAACGGCCGTCGGTGTTTCATCTTGGGGGGATATCTTTTCATTCATAAGAACAGGCGCGGATTCAATTTGCTCAACAACGGCTCTTACTTCCGAAAGCCCCTTTTCTAGCACTTTCTGGACTTCCGACCTCGCTGCGCCGCCGAGTCTCAAACCGACAAGCGTTTTAAACCCTTCCTTCCACGAAGATCCTTCAAAGATATGGCGCCCAAACCACGTCTCCTGCGTAACTTTCTCTCCGCTTATAACGGTGGCAAGGTTTCCGCCAATATCCCATCCGGCGCTAAATCCCTGAAACGCAGGATATTCAAACGCAAACCATTCCGCGGAATGAGCTGTGCGAAGAAGCATATCTTCGCTGAGCCTTTTAACTTCCGCCGCGATTAATTCTTTTGTGGCTGTTTTGACAGCTCCGGCCGCAACTTGGCTTTCCACATTTGCGATTGCCATCTCTTTTATCCGCTCCATTTGCACAGCGCGGACAGGCTTTCCAACAGCGCCGATGTAGCCAAGCATTGCTATCGAGCGCGCAAACCCTTCGGCCTCCGATAACGGCCCGTCCCATCCTTCGTGGCCAAAACTCCTTGTGCCGGCGTGAAAGAGCAGCCCTTCCGGAACTAGTTTAAACGCATGCGCCGCGGCTTCGCCCAGTCCGAATCCCTTTGCGCTATTTGCAGCCCACCCGGCAACTCCGCCTGCAGCCCATCCGGCAAGCGTTATATCGGCTAACCCTTCATAGAACCAGACTTCCGACCGGAATTTTAGGTATTCCTTATCTTCGCCAAGTCGATAGCCAAGATCATTCCGTTCACGGCTGATTAAATATCTATTAACGTCGCGCTCTAACGCTGAGAACGCTTCTTCATCAAATCCCTTGGCCATGATCTGGTTTAGACGATGCCTGTAACCGGCCGTTTTCTCTTCCGCCTGCTTTAAATGCGGCAAAGCAGGATACTCATTTATAGCTCCAACGGGACTATATTTTTCCAGATCGATCTGTCCGAAAAGAATCGGATACTTCGCTGCGTTTTCGGCAACTTTTTTAGAACTATCTAAAAATCTTTGCTCGCCTTCTATGCTATCTTCGAGCCGGGCTAGCCTCAGCTGCCGTTCAAATCTTTCAATATGCGGCGCAATATTATCAATCTCGTCGTCATATTTTGTCCATTCGGCTTCGCCTTTTCTTGCAAGATCGTCTATAATATCTATCATCCCGTAACCGCTCATATCTCCTATTCTGATGCGGCTCTTTGCGCATAATTTTGCTAATTTTCCGTTTCCTATATTTAAGCGATTCGCCCCGTTATTAAAAACAACTGTCCCCTGATTGGCCGTTATAATATTTGCGCGCGCGAGGGCTTCCAAGAGATCGCTTCTTTCCAGTTCGCTTAAATCGCCCCTGCTTTTTGACCCATCCATTAAACTTGCGATTATTTTTTCAACCGGCGCCATCTGGTCCGACATTGCCGTGTATAATTCGCTTCTTCTTGAATGATAGAGGAGCCCCGTCTCTCCGACCTGATAAAGGCCCGCCTCCTTTTTTAAGTTTTCGGCCGCTTCCAAGATGCGGTCCAGCGCCTGCGTGTCGGCATCCAATCCTTTAAGAATCTCCAGCAAATTCTCGTTTGAAAGGCCTTCCGAATAACCTTTTGAAATGGCTTCTCTTCTCTTAGCCGAGCGTTTTACAATATCGGCGCCGATTTTTACCGCGGAACCGCCATTAAGCAGCCGCTCATTCATATTCTCCGCTAAAATCTCTTTTGTCTGATTCCCAAATTCCTCGGCAAGACCGTTTATTCCGTTCCTCTTAAATGCGTTTTGAACCCTTTCCCTTGCGTAGAGCGCGGTTCCCTCTATTCTCGACAAAACTTCCTGCGGATATCCAAAACTCGCAGACGATTTCTCAAACCGGCCGTAAAAGGAATGAAACTCCGCAAGCTTTCCAGCGCACGCAAGCAGCCTTTCATTATAATCTAAAATTTCATCCGTGGTTACGCCGCTCCTTGCTAAATTTCCGTTATCATTTTTAAGTGCGGCTATGAGGTTGTCAAGCTCCTTTTCAACGTTTATGCCCTTTTTGGAATCCGAAAGACTGTTAAGCTCCCGCAAAACTCGCTCTTTATCTCCTAATCTCGGCGGAATATCGCTCTTATATGGAAGGCTTGCCTTAAGCTTTAGCGCGATTT
>JACPAJ010000068.1 GCA_016180865.1 Deltaproteobacteria bacterium | reverse complement strand
TATTCCGCAAGCTCGGTTCTTTTGCCGTAGCCGTTGGCTGTGACCGTCAGGATCGGCGTCTCGTTTGTGATTGTTTCCATCGCAACGACTTCATCGCCCTTGCCGAGTTCAATCCCCCACACGCCATACGTCGCGCGGCCCGTGGCGCGGACCTCGTCTTCCTTGAACCTTATCGACTGGCCCTCTTTGGTGGTGATGAAGATATCTTCTTTTCCGGCCGTTAGCCTTACGGATACGACTTCATCCCCCTCTTCTATTTTCGTAGCAACGATTCCGCTTGCGCGCGGATTCGAATATTCCATCAAGTCCGTCTTTTTAAGGAGGCCCTTCTTGGTTGAAAGGACCACAAATTTCCCATCTTCAAATTTTCTGACGGGAAGAATTGCGGCAATTTTGTCGTCGCTCGACATCTGCACCAGATTTGTGATCGCCTTTCCTTTTGCCGTTCTGCCGATTTGAGGAATTTCATGGACTTTCAGCCAGAAGCATTTTCCGGTCTGGGTGAATATCATCACATAGTTGTGAGTGGAGGCTATGAAAAGATCGGCCACAAAATCTTCATCGCCCGTAGTCATCCCCATTTTGCCGCGTCCGCCTCTGCGCTGGGCGCGATAAATACTGATGGGATTTCTTTTGATGTAGCCGAGATGGGAAACGGTGACAACCATATCCTCTTCGGCAATAAGGTCTTCCACCGTCAGATCTTCGGTCTTTGCCAGAATTTCCGTGCGGCGCTTATCGCCGTATTTCTTTTTAATATCCTCTATTTCATTGCTTACAATCTCCATAATAAGCTTTTCGCTCGCGAGAATCTCCTTCAGCTTTTTAATCATCGCAAGCGTCTCTTTATAATCTTCGATTATTTTGTCGCGTTCAAGCCCTGTCAGCCTTTGCAGGCGCATTTCCAAAATCGCCTGCGACTGAATTTCCGAAAGGGCGAACTTTTTTATCAACGCTGTTTTCGCCTCTTCCGGGCTTTTGCTCTTCTTTATGAGCGCAATTACTTCATCGATATTTTCAACCGCTATTTTTAAGCCGGCCAGAATATGAGCGCGCTCTTCCGCTTTTTTTAATTCAAAAGAGGTTCTACGGATAACAACCTCTTTTCTGTGGTCCAAAAAGAGGCTGAGCATCTCTTTCAGCTTCAGAACTTTCGGCTGTCCGTTCACAATCGCAAGCATAATGACGCCGAAGGTCTCCTGCATCGCAGTATGCTTATAAAGCTGGTTTAAAACAACGCCTGCGACAGTCCCCTTCTTCAGCTCGACAACTATTCTCATTCCGTCGCGGTCGGATTCATCGCGAAGATCGGATATCCCTTCAATTTTGCCTTCGCTAACGAGCTCTGCTATTCTTTCAATCAGCCTCGCTTTATTCACCTGAAACGGTATTTCCGTAATAACGATGGCTTCGCGGTCGCCCCGTGAAATCGGCTCGATTGTAGCGAGCGCGCGCATCTGAATTATGCCTCTGCCCGTTTCATACGCTTGCTTAATGCCGTCGCGGCCGTGAATATAGGCCCCGGTCGGAAAATCGGGCCCGGGGATATATTTCATCAAATCTTTAACGGTTAATTCCGGATTTTTTATGAGCTGCAGCAGCGCCTCGCTCACTTCCGTTAAATTGTGGGGCGGAATTTTCGTGGCCATGCCGACCGCTATGCCATCGCTGCCGTTGATCAGCAGATTAGGCGTCCTTGAAGGCAGCACAACAGGCTCCACGGTTGACCCGTCGAAATTCGGGGTAAAATCGACGGTCTCCATATCGATATCGGCAAGCATCTCCTCCGCAAGCTTTGCCAGACGCGCTTCGGTATAGCGGTATGCCGCGGCGCTGTCTCCGTCTATCGAGTTGTGGACAAAAACACCGTTTGCGAGCGCAAAATTATGTGTGCCGTCAACTGTTAGATCATAAACATCAGCTCTTCCCGCCGCCTCAACTGATACCACAGCATGATTTAGTCTGCCATGATGCGCTTCACACACGGCCTTAAGCAATTTGACATCGCCTTTGAAATAACGCGAAACTCCCTGCTCAAAACGAATTATACCCTTAACTTTAGAATCTTTTCTAAATTTATTATAGATATCCTCGGTCAGAACTTTCTCATTCTCCAATGCGCGTTTACATATTGTAATGAATCGCGAGATTGCGGTTTTTTCGCCATTGCTCGAAAGGTGAACCGTGTGCTTAGCCCTATATTGAGGGTCTTGCCACTGCATTTTACTTTGTTGCGAGCGTGCCGACCTGTATATTGGGTTCGACCACAGGTCTTTGGACCAAACGCTTGCTTTTGCAAGATTTTCAGGCGATTGCATCCTTTCCCGTATTATTTGTGATATCTTGCTTCGATGCGCCGGATTTTTCCACATCTGAACAGACATAGCTCGCATTCTTTCTCTCTGCGCACTAACATATTCCGGATTCTGCCACATTGCCATAAGCCATTCTTTTTGGGCCTTCGTTACAGCTTTTCTCTGTTCGTCAGTTCCATGGAGCAAGATATTTTTCTCCATCGCCGCAGCCAAGATCTTGTCGCGGAAACTTGGATCATTCCAAAGTTCCTTTAACCACCTATTGTGCAAATGCCTGTGTTCCGCCCACGCCATGCGCTGAATATTTCGTGGGTCATTATTGAATTTATTAAAATCCTTATGATGACGAACCCGGCCAGCGCTTTGCGAATAAACATCCGTCTCGATATTATAAGCATCTGCTAAATGATGGGCAAATACCCAATCATTACTGGATGGATTATAAACTTCCTCGTAGCCTTGCAGATTTGGATCAGCTCCTTCATAAAAACGGTTGTAAAAAGGCATTAACGAATCGCCTTGTTTTAAATTCTGTGCCTCACGGTACGTCCCATCTCGGCGCATAAAGCGGTGATCGGGGGTACATCTGATCTCTTCACCGTTATCCAATGTAACCTTAACAATTTCCGCGGCTTTTTTGGTAAGCCTTGGCGCCCGCAATGGGGCCATTGAAATGCCAAAGTCATCATTAATCGTATATGTAAAATGGGTCTTGCCTTCGGCACAGTCTTTAATGATCTCTGCAAAAGATCTGCTCGAACCATCAGCAAGGCGAATTTTCGTGTCCCCTGTAAAACATCCAAAATTTCCCTGCCCGTCTATCAGCGGATAGCGCATGTTCCAATCCTGCGCCATGCGAACTAATGTATCATAAACTGAAGCATCGCCATGCGGGTGGTATTTTTTCAGCACCTCGCCGACCACGCCGGCGCACTTTGAATAGCGTTTATTGGAAAGAAGCCCCTCGCTGTACATCGCGTAAAGGACGCGCCTGTGGGCGGGCTTTAGGCCATCCCTTATATCAGGCAAGGCCCGGCCTATGATTACGCTCATTGCATAATCAAGGTAGGAACTCTTCATTTCATCTTCAATATTTACATGCAGTACTTCGGCAGAATTCACCATGATAGTCTCCTCCCAAAAGGTGCGTTTTTATATCAATGTCGGCGGCAAAAAGTCAACAGTGATTAACCTTTGGCCTTTTGGGAAAATATCACAATCACATCTTGCGTTACGGCAAAATTTGTTTTAAATATCGGCAACAATTATGACAAAAAAACTGAACGTTCAGGTTGTTGAGACTTATGACCGGATTGCAACTGTTTACGACAGAAAATTCGCGTCTTATCTTAAGGGAACATTCAAGGTCGCCTTGGAAACCCTTGCCCCTAAAGGGAATGAACATATTCTGGATATTGCTTGCGGAACAGGGGAGCTGGAAAGATTGCTGTTAAAATCTTTTCCAAATCTTCATATTACGGGCATCGACATCACAAAATCGATGCTTTCGATCGCTCACAAAAAATGCAAAGGCATGCCGAATCTGCATTTCCTCCATATGCCGAGCCAGGAGCTTAAATTCGACGACAATACTTTTGATATAGTTATAACCTGCTCCGCTTTTCATTATATGAGAGAACCGGCAAAGGTTCTGGCTGAATGCCAAAGAGTCTTAAAGCCTGACGGCCGCTTTATTTTAATAGACTGGTGCCGGGATTTCCTATGGGCAAAATTTTATGACTGGCTTTTTAAAATTTACAAGAAATCCCATTACAAAGTTTACACTCTCCGCGAGCTGCAATTATTGCTTTTAGAGTCTGGGTTAACTATTGAAAAAACAAAGACTTTTTCTATACCGCCTTTCTGGAGAATGATGTGTGTCGAGGCAAAAAAAGAACCTCATGTGGGCTGGTCTTCGGCGGTTGGGGGCTGATTAAAGAACAGTCGTAATTTTTTCCACCGCCCAGTCTATATCAGCTTTTGTGATTACAAGCGGCGGGGCAAAGCGGATGGTTGTTTCGTGCGTTTCTTTTGCAAGAACGCCCTCTTTCATCAAGCTTTCAGTATATTGCCGTGCGCGTCCTGCTTCTTTTTTAATTTCAATCGCTATCAGAAGCCCTTTGCCGCGCACTTCTTTAATTTTATCTGTTTTTATGCCCCGCAACCTGCCCATAAAATATTCGCCCATCTCAAGCGAACGATCGCAAAGTTTCTCATCTACAATCACATCAAGCGCCGCAGATGCAATTGCGCACGCGAGAGGATTTCCGCCAAAAGTTGAACCGTGATTTCCAGGCTCAAACGCAGCGTTCATTATATCATCGTTGGCTAGAATCGCCGAAACCGGATAGAGTCCGCCGCCCAGCGCCTTGCCGACAATTACAATATCGGGTTTAATGCCGTCATATTCATGGCAGAACATTCTGCCGGTGCGCCCAAGGCCGGTTTGAATTTCGTCTGCAATCAAGAGAACATTATTCTTTTTCGTTATTTCATAGCACTGTTTAAGATATCCGGCCGGAGGAACCATAACGCCCGCTTCGCCCTGAATCGGCTCTACTAAAAATGCAACTGTATTTGGAGTAATAGCGGCTGAAAGCGCTTTTGCATCGCCATATGGAATAATTTTGAAGCCCGGGGTAAAAGGCCCGAAACCGCCATTGCTTAAAGGATCCGTTGAAAATCCCACAATCGTCGTCGTTCTTCCGTGAAAATTATTTTCGCAGACTATTATTTCGGCTTTGCCGTCCGGAACTTTTTTGGCCTTGTACCCCCACCGCCGCGCGGCTTTGATCGCCGTTTCAACGCCTTCGGCTCCGGTGTTCATCGGCAGGGCTTTATCATATCCCGCAAGCTTTGTGAATTTCGCCAGAAACGGCCCCATCTGATCGTTATGAAACGCCCGCGATGTTAAAGTCAGCACGTCCATCTGGCGTTTTGCGGCGGCGATAATTTTCGGATGCCTGTGGCCTTGATTAACGGCCGAATACGCCGAAAGCATATCTATATATTTTTTGCCTTCGACATCTGTAACCCATGCGCCTTCGCCCTTCGCAATCACCACCGGAATCGGGTGATAATTATGCGCGCTGACCTTTGAAACCTCATCCATAAAATCCTGTGCTGTTCTTGTCATAACCGTTTTCTCCTTTGCTTAGAATGATTAAAATCTTTTTCAAATAATCTTTATAATGACGTTTTGTCAATGTCGAAATAGGCTTGACACCGACCCGTCTTTATTTTATACGAACCTTCGTACAACCATAAGGGAGGGCTTATGACAATCTCTATTGCTTTCGATACGCAGGAAAGGCGAGTAATTGATCCATGTTTTGCTAAAAATGAAGCCGATCAGTAGATAGCTATTTACTGCAGTTAGTAGATCGCAATCAAGACAAGGTTTTTATTTTTTCCGGAACTTGGTTTGCAAGATTAAATGAAAAAGGAAAACTACTAGATGACCTGCGCAAAAGACTCGAAACCGCAAAATGCGACCGTTAGCGAAACAGATTTTTCACAAAGATAAGATGCCTCTTAAACGGTACTGCAGATAAAACGGAATAGATATCAAAATGAACTTTTGCTTTTCGAAGCATATGTCTTCTTTCAAAAGACTGCCTGAATAAAACCTTACAGCCTATTGGAATGAGCTTGTTCTCAAACAAGTAAGAATAATCCGTTTCGGCAATAGAACTTTTCGTATTTCTGTACCAGAAACACAAAGAATTTCTGCGTCTGAGATTTTCCGCAAGCAATGCCTGACCGACGATCTGCTCCGTAAAGCCTCCTCTAAAAAGGCTGTTAAGCTCGCCGGCCGATCTGGCCTCAAATGTCAGACCCAATTTATGAACAACCAGCCCGGAGTCAAGATACACAATTTTGGGCGATACACCGAAATGCGGCTGCGATGGCGGTTCCGTTGCGGGACTTCCGTACACCCTCTGCACAACCATTGCATATTCCAACAGCTCAAAAGCGTGCTTAATTTCCCTGCTTTTATAAAGCGAGTTTCCGAATTTTTCATATTTAATTCTCCCCCCAACGCTGTAGGGGGCATATTCTATCACATGGCGCAAATATTTTGATTCAGATGTGCGCGAATATTTTGAAACATCATCTTTTAGAGCGGTAAGTATCGATTCTTTTATGTCGGCTATAGATGTGTAACTCTTCTTCTCTAAAAAATCGCTTACAACCGCCGGCATACCACCAACAAAAGCATATTCGTTAAAAAGTTCGCTGGCAATTCCGTGCAAGGTGCTATCTGACCGATCATTTAGTGTTACCATGTTTAATTTATTCAGGATATTTTCTTTGCCGGCCGCAACTAAATACTCATCGAATGTCATAGGATACATGTAAAGAAACTCCACCCTGCCAACCGGAAAAGAAAACCCTTCCTTTCTCATAACTGCCTCAAGAAGGGACCCGGCGCAAATCACAAAAATTTCCGGACGATCTTCGTAAAAAAATCTCAAGAGCTCAATTGCCCTGCCTGAATTTTGTATCTCGTCAATAAAGAGGAGGGTGTTTGGTTGAAAAGGATTTTTACCCTTTAACAATTCGATGCCTTGACAAACTGTTTCGACCGAATTGTTTTGCTCAAAGAGTTTTCTGTCGCTGTCACGTTCAAGGTTTAAAGATATGAAATTGGAAAACGTCTTGCCAAATAATTCGACAGCTACTGTTTTACCCGTTTGTCGTGCACCCCTTATGATTAAAGGTTTTCTTTCCCTGTTGTTTTTCCAAATATTCAATTCTTTCAATATGTTACGCTGAAATATAGTCATAGCATCACCTTATCACACCCTTATTATGTCATAAACAACGACCTCTTTCAAGCATTAATTGGTATATTTACTAACATTATACTTAAGAAGGCGTCGGACATCTTTTATAGTCATTTTCTAATGCGCTGAAAAATAAAGAGAATAACTAGGTGTGCTCCGTGACGGGTGGCTTATCTCCTAAAAATATTCTTCACCACAAACCATAGATTTTCTTTCCGTTCGCGGATGCGGCGGAGGGTGTAAGGCAGCCATGCGGAGCCATACGGGACGTATATCCTGACGCGCCAGCCGTCTTTTAACAGCTGACGCTGCAGATCGCGGCGAATTCCCAAAAGCATTTGAAATTCAAATTTATCCTTGCCTATGCCGTAATTTGCCGCAAATTCTTTTGCCTTATTGA